>JBDTDW010000215.1:0-13567 GCA_039922855.1 Candidatus Nanopelagicales bacterium
TTCGCGATGCCGATGCAGTTGTTGGTCGGCCCGAACGCGCTCTCAGGCATGAAGAGGAACGTCAACGTGCGGCCCGACATCTGTGCTCCCTCACCTGCGGTCGCTTGTAGTCTGCCGGAAGCATGAGTCGATGGTCTGGGCACGCCACGCTGGACATCGCCGGCGTCGGGCGCATCGAGCTGCAGGACGGCACCCGGCTGGTCGCGCTGACACCCGACGGACGACCGGCGAACGCGGGAGACGGCCTCGCCGCGCAGGTGGCGCGATCAGTCCTGGCCCACGACGACACGACCCTCGCCGCGGACGTCGGGACGCCGGACGTCGTCACGGTCGCCCCCGGACCACCGGGCGACCTGACTGAGCTCGGCATAGACGTAGACCAGACCCACCAGTCCGTCATCGTGTCCGGCCGGTACGTCGTCAAGCTCGTCTCAACCTGGGGCGCTGCCGACCGCGCCGCCCGGCAGCTGCAGGCGCTCGCGGCGGCCGGGAGCCCGGACATCCCCGCGTTCCGCGGTCACCTGGACTGGGAGCACCCCGAGCTGGGCCGCAGCACCGTTGCTCTGATGAGCGACTACGTGATGGATGCCGAGGACGGCTGGACCTGGGCGGTAAATGACGTGCTGGCCCACCTGTGTGAGGGCGCCGCCGAACCGACCTGGCCAGGGCAGGTCGGGGCGCTGACCGCTCGCCTGCACACCGCGCTCGCCGCGGCGGCGGTCGCCGCATCCCCGAAGGGCGGCGCCGCCCTTCGTGCCCGGGCTTTCACAGCACTGCAGTGTGCCCTCGAGGTCACCTCGGGTACGGCGAAACCCCTTCTGTCCCATCGGATCTCGTCACTCACGGCGGCTATCGACTCGATCCCCGACGACCTGAGATGCCCTGTGTTCGCCGGTCACGGTGACCTTCACGTGGGTCAGATCCTGCGGGCCGCGGGACGCTACTGGGTCGTCGACCTCGATGGCGATCCGCAGCTCAGCACGCACCAGCGCGACGTGCCCGAGCCGGCGGCTCGCGACCTCGCTCACCTGCTGGTGTCGGTGGACCAGGTCGCGGCCGTGGTGCAGCGGCGCGCCGGCGGGGCGGACCCAGCCTGCGTCGAGTGGGCCGACCATGCCCGCGCCGAGCTGCTGGCTGCGTACACCGCGGAGCTCGATGCACACGGACGTCTGGACCTTCTCGATGATCGTGCGCTCGCCGGCCTGCAGTCAGAGCAGGTCGTGCGCGAGCTGATCTACGCGGCTCAGTTCCTGCCGCCCTGGACATACGCCGGCGAGGGGACCCTCGTCGCCCGCTATCCGGCAGCCGCCGGCGTCGAGGAGGAGCCATGGACCCCGCCGGCTTTCGCGCCGACCTAGCCCTGGTCCCGGAGTCGTTGGAGCGCCTGGCCGCAACCTTGGACGGCGGACTCCCCGAGATCCCCACCGCGTCCCGAACCCTCGTCCTGGGCATGGGTTCCAGTCGATACGCAGCGGGGCCCGTCGCGCTGGCCGCCAGGGCAGCAGGCCATGACACCTGGGTCGAGCTGGCGAGCGCGGTCCTGCTACCGGCCCCGGCGGGCGACCTGATCGTCATCGCGGTGTCGGCAACCGGCACGAGCGCCGAGGTTCTGTCCGCCGCCCGGCGGTACTCCGGTCAGGGCCGCCTCGTGGCGGTAACCAACACCCCCGAATCCGAGCTCGCACAGTTGTCAGATGTCGTGGTTGACATGGGCGCCGGCATCGAGGCCGGCCGGGTCGCCTGTCGTACCTACCGTCACACGATTGCGGTCCTGCTCTCGTTGCTGGCTCCCACCGTCGTCCCCGACCTCGGGGAGACCTGCCGCAAGGCGGCGCTGGCGTCCTCGTACCTGCTCGAGAATTCCGACGACTGGCTCGGACCGGTGAGCGAGGCCCTCGCGAGCCGGCACGGGACATTCACACTCGCACCGGTGGAGCGTCTCGGCTCGGCACTGCAGTCCGCGCTGATGCTGCGCGAAGGCCCTCGCCGGCTCGCCTCTGCGTGCGAGACCGGCGACTGGCCCCACGTGGACGTGTACCTCACCAAGACCTTGGACTACCGCGCGCTGGTGTTCGCGGGGTCCACCTGGGACGAGCCCGCGCTGGCGTGGCTGCGCGAGCGCGGCACCACGTACGTCGGGGTCGGAGCTGACCTGCCTGGAGCGGCCGTCACGGTCCGTTTCCCCCACGACGACGACCCCTGGGTGTCGCTGCTGACCGAGGTGATGGTCGGTGAGCTCCTCGCCCACCGGTGGTGGTGATCAATACAACCGTATCGTGTTGCGATAGTACCGGTATGGGTGCAGCATCGTGACGTACGCGCGGATCGGCCTCAGCCGAGAGGAGCCTGCAATGTCGCTCAAGGAATCACCCCCCGCGCACGGTGCCATCGCAGGAGATGACCCCAGGCTGCGCAGGGAGATCGGACTGATCGGCCTGCTGTTCGCCGCCATCGGATCGATCATCGGTTCTGGCTGGCTCTTCAGCTCCCTGCACGCATCAGAGCAGGCCGGGCCAGCTTCCATGGTCTCGTGGGTCATCGGAGCGATCATGTTCATCCTGATCGGCCTGACCTACTCCGAGCTCGGCGTCATGTTCCCCCACTCCGGTGGGGTAGCGCGCTACCCGCACTATGCCTTCGGCTCGTTCACCAGCTACTCCATGGGCTGGGTCACCTGGCTCGGAGCCGCCGCGGTCGCCCCGGTGGAAGTCTCGGCGGTACTGACCTACGCCACGAGCTACATCCCCTGGCTGGAGAACGACAACACCACGCTCACACCCGGCGGCATTGCGGTCGCCGTCATCTTGATGGCCATCTTCGTGGGCGTAAACTTCCTGGGCGTGCGGTGGTTCGCTCGTATCAACAACGTGTTGGTGTGGTGGAAGCTCTTCATGATCGTGCTCGTAATCGTCATGCTTCTGGTGACGGCGTTCCACGCCTCCAACCTGACCGACTTCGGCGGGTTCACACCGTACGGGTGGCACGGCGCGTTCTCGGCTATTCCTGCCGCGGCCATCGCGTTCTCGTTCTTCGGTTTCCGCCAAGGAATCGAGCTGGCTGGTGAGACCTCCAACCCCAGGCGCAATGTTCCGATCACCCTGATCGGCTCAGTGCTGATCTGTGGCGCGCTCTACTTCTTGCTGCAGCTGGCTTTTCTCGGGAGCGTGCCCAGCTCGGCGGTGGCTAAGGGCGGCTGGGCCAATGTCGGACTCAACTTTCCTGCGGCGACCGGTGGCGCCACCGCGCAGTTCGCACCGCTGGCAGCGATCGCCAGCATCATCGGGCTGGGCTGGCTGGCGGTCATGCTGTACGCCGACGCGATCATCTCCCCGAGCGACACGGCTCTGATTTACGTCAGTGTCACTGCCCGCCTGTCCTACGCAGTGGGGCGCAACCGGAACGCGCCCGCTGGTCTAGCAGCCGTCAACCGCCGGGGAGTGCCCTGGGTCAGCCTCATCCTGGCATTCATCGTCGGTTGCATCTTCTTCCTCCCGTTCCCGAGCTGGCAACAACTGGTCGGGATTGTGACAACCATGACCGTGCTGTCGTTCGGCAGCGGGCCCATCGCGCTGCTCACGTTGCGCAAACAGATACCTGATGTCGAGCGACCGTTCCGGCTCCGGGGTGCGTGGGTGATTGCATCGCTCGCACTGCTGTCGACCAATCTGATCCTCTACTGGTCCGGTTGGGACCAGATATGGAAGATGATGCTGGCCATCGCACTCGGCTACATCCTGCTGGCGATCTTCCAGTTCAGGGACAAGGGCTACGCCCCTCCACTCGACTTCAAGCACGGCTGGTGGGTCCTGGTCTGGTTTGCTGGGGTCACGATCGTCAGTTACCTGGGCTCGTACTCCGGTACTGGTGGACCAGGGACGAACGCCGGCGAGCGGGACGTGATCGGGTTCGACTCCAGCATCATCGTCAACGTCGTCCTGACCGCTGTCGTGCTCACCTTGGCGTATGTCAACCGGCTGCCGGGTGACCGGGTTGAACACATCATCGCCCACCGCGATGACAAGGTCGACGTTGCGCCAGCACCGTCGTGAGCCATCACAGCAAGAGCTCGCCCCCGATCGACCCTGAAAGCTGGTCGATTCGCCGTCGTAGGAACTCCCGCCCACGGCATTCTCGGTGAGCAGCAACGCTTCTTCTTACGCCTGCAACGCTTCTGGCGTGCGGCCCAGTCGACGCACCATGTCGGACCGGGATGTTGCCAGGTAGAGGTACGAGGCCAGCGCCGGCTCGGCCCCCAGCCGATCCGGCTCGGCCAGCGCGTCGGCGGGATCGTGCGCGAAGCCGACCGCGACCGCACGGTTCAGCGCAACCACCAGGGAGCGCCACAGCTCGACCAGGGCGTCATAGAGCCTGACGATCTGCGCCCAGTCCGTGTCCTGCCACGTCGGTACAGTCGACGGGCTCGCACCCCCCACTTCCCCGTCACAGTTCTGCGACCTGGTGGGCGGGTTCCGGCGTGTCGGGGCGCAAACGTCGGACGGTGGAGTGATCCCTTGGTTGCCTGGCTCAGGTGAGAGGCCATCGGGTCAGGCGCGGGGGCGGACTCGCGTGCCTGGTCAGCGCTGTCCTGCTCAGCTCGGCGTGCACACCCCAGGCCGGGTCCACCACCAGCGCGCCGACGCTGACGGGCTCGGCGCACCGGTCGGCCACCTCGAAGCCGACCACCCGCCCATCGGCCACCCCAAGGCCGACCACCCACCCGTCGGCTACCCCAAGGCCCACCAGCACGGGGACGGCGCTCGCGGCCCTTAGCCACCTGCCGGTCAAGGGCCGCGCCGCGCTGACCGGGTACACGCGCCTGCAGTTCGGCCGCGCCTGGGCGGACACCGACCACAACGGCTGCGATACCCGCAACGACATCCTGCGTAGGGACCTGCACGAGATCGTGCTCAAGCCCGGGACGCACGGGTGTGTCGTACTGACCGGGATCCTGCGGGACCCCTACGACGGTTCGGTCGTCAGCTTCGTGCGCGGGGTGCAGACCTCTCGTCTCGTCCAGATCGACCATGTCGTCCCGCTCGCCAACGCCTGGCAGACCGGCGCCCAGCAGCTCAGCCCCGCGTCCCGGCTGCTGTTCGCGAACGACCCGCTCAACCTGCTTGCCGTGAGTGGATACCTCAACGATCAGAAGGGCGACGGTGACGCCGCGACCTGGCTGCCTCCGGACCGTGGGTTCTGGCCGGCTTACGTGGCGCGCCAGATCGCCGTCAAGGCCAAGTACCACCTGTGGGTGACCGCGGCGGAGGCCGACGCGATGACCCGAGTCCTGCTCCGGGCCCCCGGTACCCTTCTGCCCGGGGGTCCGTGACCGCCCATCTGCGCCCATATGCTGCTGGCATGGTCGAGTCCGTGGTCACGGTCTGGTTCAACCCCCGCTGCTCCAAGTGCGTCGGTGCCGAGGAGCTGCTCGCCGCGCGCGGCGTCCCCGCACACAAGGTGCACTACCTCGACAACCCGCCGTCGCGAACGGAGCTCGAGCACGTGCTCGCTCTGCTCGGGACCGCCGACCCGCGCGCGATGATGCGCACCGGTGAGTCGCTCTACCGTGAGCTCGGCCTGGCCGCCGCCACCGACGCAGAGCTGCTCGACGCCATGGCTGAGCACCCGATCCTGATCGAGCGGCCCATCGTGATCCGCGGCGATCGCGCCGTCGTGGCGCGGCCCCCGGAGCTGTTGCTGGGCCTGCTCGAGGACGCGACCGCCTAGGACGTGGTAGGGCCGACTCCGCCTCTCAGAGGATCTTGTCCAGCACCTCGAGTGCGCGATCGACCTCGTCCATCGTGTTGTAATGCACCAGCGAGAGCCGCACCACGCCCTCATCCGGTTCAAGGCCCAGCGCCTGCATCAGGCGGTAGGCGTAGAAGTGGCCATGAGCGCAGGAGACCCCCGCCGCGACCAGCTCCGCCACGATCGCCTCGGAAGACTTGCGGGCGCTGGTGAACGCAAACGTCGGGGCACGCCGGTCATGGTCGGCCGACGGCGTGCCTACGAGGCGGACGCCGTCCCGGCTCGTGAGCAGTGCCACGACCGGGGTCATCAGCGTCTGCTCGTGGGCGGCGAACAGCGCGAAGGCGGCGCGTACGACCTGCACCAGGTCCACTCCGGCGGCCGGTCCCACGTGGTGCTCGTAGACGGCCCGGTAGTAGTCCACGATGCCGGCCGACGCAGCGATCTCGGCGTGGTCCGGGCCAGCCGGAGTCAGGCGGTACTTCGGGTGGTCGGCGTTGAAGAAGTGACCCTGGTTCGGGATCGAAGCGAGGATCTCCGGACGGGCGTACATGACCCCGACATGCGGGCCGTAGGTCTTGTACGCGCTGTAGAGGTAGAAGTCGCAGTCCAGCGCGGTCACGTCGATCGCGGCGTGCGGCGCGTAAGAGACACCGTCGACGACGACACGTCCACCCACCGCGTGCACCAGGTCGGCCACCTCGCGCACCGGGTTGACCGTGGCGGCGATGTTGGACGCATGGGTCACCGCCACCAGGGCGGTGCGATCGGTGAGCAGCGGGGCGAGATCTGCGATGTCGAGCAGTCCGGTGATGGGGTCGACCGACCACTCCCGCACCGTGATCCCGGTCTGCTCCAGCCGCCGCCATGAGCCGATATTGGCCTCGTGGTCCTGGTTGGTGACGACGACCTCGTCCCCGTCGCTCATCTGCCCGCGCAGGGCATGCGCCAGTACGTAGGTGTTGGCCGAGGTCGACGGCCCGAACATCACCCCGTCAGCGTCGGCGCCCAGCGTGGCCGGAAGCAGCTCGGTCGCGCGGTCCATCGCCTCGCCGGCCCGGGCGGACGGCTCGGCGGTGTAGTACGGCTGCACCTTCGTGGCCACGAAGAAGTCGGTCAGCAGATCGATCACCTGCCGCGGGACGTAGCTGCCGCCGGCGTTCTCCAGGTGCGCCCACCGCGAGACGCGCGGGTCGGAGAAGGCGGGGAACTGGTGGCGTACGAAGTCCAGGTCGAGCTCGGTCACGAGGGTCCCTTTCGGTGTTCGAAGCTGTGTCAGGTCGCATCTTGTCTCAGGCGGTGACCCGCAGGTCCAGGTCACTGGTCCAAGCCGACAGGTACGGCGACCAGGCCGCGTCGAGGGAGACCACCGAGACGATGAGCCAGGCCCGTGAGGTCGGTGAGGCCACCGGCTCGGGCTCGGGCCAACCCAGCTCGGACAGCAGCCGATCCCCCTTGCGGTGGTTGCACCGTTGGCACGCGGCACGTTGGTTCTCCCAGGAGCGGGCAGCACCGCCGCGCGAACGCGGTACCACGTGGTCGACGGTGGTCGCTCGCGCCTTGCGGCAATAGACGCAGCGGTGGTTGTCCCTGGCCAGGACACCATGGTTGGTCACCGGGACCCCGGCTCGGAACGGGATGCGGACGTAGCGGGTCAGCCGGATGATGCTGGGCACGCGAAGGGTCGTCGAGGGTGAACGAAGAACGCCGTCACCGTGCTCGACCACGGTCGCCTTGTCGGTCAGGACGAGCACGACCGCGCGGCTGACGTCGACGACGGTCAACGGCTCGAACGACGCGTTGAGCACGAGGGTACGAGACACCGCGCGTCACCTCCTCCCTGCCGAAGACTGCCACCTGGGCGGCAGGGACCTCGCCTCCGGGGGCTCCCCGGGCCCCGATTGTGACCTTCGGACTCAGGTCGCGGGTCGCTCGGCGCGCCCTTCACCGGAACCGCCGACACCGGCGATGCCCCCACACCCTCGTCCCGCACCTCGGTGGTGAGGGCGATGAATGCACCGAGCTCGGCGAGGCCGCCCGGTGTGGTGGGCACGTAGTCGGTGGGCCAGCGACACACCGCGTCCGTGGGTAGTGTCGAAGGACACGAGCGGTGATCACCTGGAGGTGGCGCGATGCCGACCGATGTCGAGCTGGTGGCGCTGGAGCGGCGCCGTGCCGAGCTGCGCGAGCAGTACCTCGTCCCTGCCGGGCAGCGCGAGCCCTCCACGGCGGCGGGGATCCACCATGCTGCCCTGATCTGCGCGGACCCGGAACGTACGATCCAGTTCTACCAGGGGCTGCTGGGCTTTCCCTTGGTGGAGCTGGTGGAGAACCGCGACTACGCGGGGTCGTCGCACTTCTTCTTCGACCTCGGCAACAAGACCCTGCTGGGATTCTTCGACTTCCCGGGCCTGGGCCTCGAGCCGGCGATCGAGGCCATCGGCGGCGTGCAGCACATCGCGATCCACGTCCCCCGCGACCGGTGGGAGATGCTGCGCGCCCGCCTGGACGACGCCGACGTCGCCTACGCAGGACCGGACCGCGGCATCCCGGAGTCCATGTACCTACGCGATCCGGACGGCATCGGGATCGAGCTGCTCAGCGATCCACTGATGTTCTTCGCGGGCCAGCACCTCGATCAATGACGCCACCACGATCGTGCAGCGCCACCGAAGGGGCGGACTCATGAAGCTGGGTTTCGGACTTCCGTTGTCGGGGGCGTGGGCGACCCCGGAGACGATGCGGTACGTCGCGACCCGGGCCGAGGAGCTCGGCTACGACTCGCTGTGGACGTTCCAGCGCCTGCTGCACCCCGTCGACGAGGAGTGGGGGCCGGCCTACCACGCGGTCCTCGACCCGATCACAGCTCTGGCGTTCGTGGCCGCCGTGACCTCCCGGATCCGGCTGGGACTTGCCATCGTGAACGTGCCGTACTACTCCCCCATCGTGCTGTCCAAAGCGTTGACGACTCTGGACATCGTCTCGCACGGTCGTCTGGACGTGGGGCTGGGCCTGGGATGGTCCCCGCTGGAGTTCGCCGCGGTCGGCGTCTCCCAAGGCAGACGCGGAGCTCGCGGCGAGGAGTTCGTCCATGCGCTGGAAGCGATCTGGACGCAGCCCGAGGTTGAGTTCCACGGTGAGTTCTACGACGTGCCGCGCAGCCGCGTGCAGCCCAAGCCGGTGCAGCAGCCGCATCCCCCGGTGCTGCTGGGCGGCTCGGCCGAGGTGGCCCTGCGCCGGGCCGGGCGAATCAGTGATGGCTGGATCAGCAGCAGTCGCACCGATCTTTCCGCTATAGGTGCCGCTATCGCCGTAGTCAGATCAGCAGCTCTCGAGGTCGGGCGCGACGCGGACACCCTGCGCTTCGTCGTTCGCGGCGTGGTGCACCTCACCCCCGAACCGCAAGCTGACCGCAAGCCCCTGAGCGGGTCCGCGGGCCAGATCCGTGACGACCTCGCCGAACTGGCGGGGGTCGGTGTGACGGAGGTCTTCCTTGACCTGAACTACGACCCGAGAACCGTGTCCGACGACCTCGACGAGCGGGCCGGACTGGCGAACGCCGAGCTCGCGTTGACCCAGCTCGCACCGGGCCGCTGAGGCGTGCCGCGCTACCGCGTCAACCCGACCAGTGTCGCGACTTTGACCCCCAGCGGTTGTGGGCGGGCGAATCGCAGCACCGGCGATCCCGCTCGCCACGTCATCCGGGGCCGGATCTCAGGTTGTTCAACATGGCGCGTGGCGAGATTCGACCAGGCCGGCTGATCGGGCGATGAATGCCGCCCTGGACAACATCCTCAACGCGCCCACCTGGATCGTGTACGCACTTGTGGCATTGCTCGTCTTCTCCGAAGACGCACTGTTCGTGGGGTTCGTGCTCCCTGGCGAAACCGCTGCAGTCCTCGGTGGCGTCGCAGCCAGTCGCGGCCACGTCGAGGTCTGGGTCATGGTCGCGATCGTGGTGATGGCTGCGATCGCCGGAGACAGCGTTGGCTACGAGGTCGGTCGTCGGTTCGGGACGCGCATCCTGACCTCGAAGCGGTTGTCAACGCACGAGCGACGGTTGGGCGCAGCGCAGGACTTCCTCGCGCGGCGAGGTGGGTCAGCTGTCTTCCTCGGGCGCTTTGTCGCATTCTTCCGAGCCGTGATGCCCGCACTGGCCGGGACTGCGAGGATGCCATACCCCCGCTTCCTGGCGTTCAACGCCGCGGGCGGCCTCTGCTGGGGGGTTTGCTTCGTGCTGCTCGGCTATTTCGCTGGGAACTCGTACGCAAAGATCGAGCAGACAGTCGGCCGTGGCGCCGCCGTCGTGGTCGCAGCGATCGTGGTGGTCCTCGTGATCATCTGGCGAATCCGACGAGCCCGGGCGGCGTCCAGGACCGAGGTCCGCCCAGGAGGAACCGAAGCCTGATCAATGGGACGCCTCGCCCGCTCGCTCAGCTTCGGGGCGACGTGGGGGATCCGGTCAGCCGGTCAACGTCGCGACCGTGACCCCAGGTGACGTCGGCGGAGCACTCATCGCCATGAGTGCTGCGGGGATCTCGTCCAGCTCGATCCGTCGGGTCACCAGCAGATCCGGTCGCAACGTCCCGGCCGCAACGGCGGCGAGCATCGCCGGATAGGTGTGCGCCGCCATGCCGTGGCTACCGACGATCTCAAGCTCCTGCGCGATGACCTGAGTCATCGGCAGCGGCGGCACCCCCAACGCCGGGGGCAGCAGTCCGACCTGCACGTGCCGGCCGCGCCGGCGCAGGGAATGCACCGACCCCGCGCAGGTCGCCGGGCTGCCGAGCGCGTCGATGGACAGCTGGGCCCCGCCGCCGGTGGCGTCCCGTACGGCCAGCCCCACGCGCTCGGCGGTCGCGGCGAGGTCACCCTCGTTCGGGTGCGACACGTCCAAGCAGACCTCCGCGCCGAGGGTGGCGGCCATGACCAGCGCCGCCGGTGACACGTCGACCGCGACGACCCGCGCGCCGGCAGCGACCGCGACCATGATCGCGGAGAGCCCCACGCCACCGCAGCCGTGCACGGCCACCCAGTCCCCCGGTGCCGGCCGGCCCCGCTGAGCCACGGCTCGGTAGGCGGTCGCGAACCGGCACCCCAGCGCTGCGGCGGAGACCATGTCGAGCTCGGGCGGCAGTCGGACCAGGTTCACATCAGCGTGGTGCACGACGACCCGCTCGGCGAAGGAGCCCTCGTGGGTGAAGCCCGGCTGGGTCTGGTTCTCGCATTCCTGCTGGTCACCGTCGGCGCAGGCAGGACAGGTCCCGCACCCGCATACGAACGGTGCCGTGACCCGCTCCCCGCCGTGCCAGCGGCGCACCAGCGGACCGACGGCGAGCACCACGCCGGCGAACTCATGACCGGGCACGTGGGGCAGCGTGACGTCCTTGTCGTGACCCTTCCAGCCGTGCCAGTCGCTGCGACACAGACCGGTCGCGTGGACCGCGATGACTGCACCGTGCTCGGCGAGCTCCGGCTCGGGCACCTCGGCGATCTCGAGCTCACCCCCGAACGTGTGGAACCGCACAGCTCGCATACCTGCTCAACCTAGGCGCCCTGAGGTCCTCCGTCACTTCGACCGAGCCGACTTGCAACTCCGGCGGGATCAAGACGCGGCAGGGCGCCGCGAGACCGCCGAGCGACCCGAGGCTGCAGAGGTGCCAGGATTGCCCGTGGGAGAGAGGGGTCGCCGATGGGGGCGTACGACGAGCTGCGGGCCGAGGGCCGTGAGCTGTACCCAGGGGTACGGATCGGGCGGCCCGGGCGCTCCCGCGCGTACTGGCCGACGATCGCGATCATGCGGGTGCTGCGAGCGCGGTGGAAGGTCGACATCCAGGGTGCTGAGCACGTCGCCCGGGGCGCCGGGATCTTCGTCGCCAATCACCTCACCGCCATGGACCCGGTCATGGTCGTCATGAGCGGGTGGTGGCGAGTGACGGCGTTCGCGAAGGTGGAGGTCTTCGAGAACCGCGGTGCGATCTTCTTCCGCCTGATGGGGCAGATCCCGCTGCGGCGCGGCGATGCGGCCTCCACCGACTGGGCGATGCGGATGGCCTCACGGGCGCTGGTGGACGGCGCCAAGATTGGGCTCTACCCCGAGGGCAAGCGCTCCCCCGACCCCACCAAGCTGTACCGGCTGCACAAGCGGATCCTGGTGCCGGTGCTGCAGTCCCACCCCGACGTGCCGGTCTACGCGGTGACTACGAAGTACACACCGCGACCGCGGCGTCGTACGCGCGTGCAGGTGAGGATCTCAGCACCGCTCGTCCTTGACAGGGCCACCATGGACCCGGAGCAGCTGACCGCGGTCGTCCGCGACGCCCTCCTCGAGCTCGGTGGTCAGACGTACGTGGATGTGTACGCCCGAGACGTGGTCCGTGAACGGCGCTGAGTCTGGCTCACGCCGAGGTCGGTGTCAGCGGCCACGGCTCCTGCCAGGGGCCGTAGCCGGCCACGACGTGCTCGGCAGCGGCCGGACCCCAGGAGCCGGGTCCGTACGGATCAGGCTGGCCGGGCAGGTCGAGCAACGGGTTAAGGATCCGCCACGTCTCCTCCACCGAATCCTCGCGCGTGAAGTGGCTCTGGTCGCCGACCATCGCAGCGTGGAGCAGGACCTCGTACGGTGAGGGCATCGGCTCATCGGGGGAGAAGTCCATGTCCAGGGCGACGCGGCGCAGCCCGGGCCCATCGGCGCGTTTGGCCTGCAGCACGAGCCGCGCCCCCGGGTGTGGATCGACCAGCAGCACCAGCTGGTTCGACTGGGGGCGGGGGCCTCCTGCGGTGAACCCGAGCGAGGGTGGGTTCTTGAAGACCACTCTCACCTCGGTCTGCCTCATCGGCAGGCACTTGCCGGCGCGGAGGAAGAACGGCACCCCGGTCCACCGCCAGTTGTCGATCTCGAGCCGAAGCGCGACGAAAGTCTCGGTGTTCGAGTCGGCGGCCACACCGTCGGTGTGCTGGTAGCCGTGGTATTGCCCCCGGACGAAGTCCTCCGGGTCCGCGGGCGGCATCGCGGCGAAGACGTCGCGCTTACGGTCGCCCGGGGCCGCGAGCCCGGCCCGCGACGGGGGCTCCATCGCTACCATCGCCAGGACCTGCATGAGGTGGTTCTGGACAACGTCGCGCAGCGCCCCCACCTTGTCGTAGAACCGTCCTCTGGTGGACACGTCCAGACTCTCGGCCATCGTGATCCGCACGCTGCTGACGAAGTTGCGGTTCCAGATCGGCTCGAGCACCGTGTTGGCGAAGCGCAGGTGCAAGATGTCCTCCACCGACAACTTCCCCAGGAAGTGGTCGATCCGGTACAGCTGCGACTCGTCGAGGATCTTGCCCAGCTCGGCGTTCAACGCCTGCGCCGACGCCAGGTCGTGGCCGAACGGCTTTTCCACGACCACCCGGGCGTTCTTGGTGAGCCCAGCGCCTGCCAGCCCCTCCACCACGGGCCCGAAGAGCGCCGGCGGTATCTCCAGGTAGAACACCGGGAGCCGGCACGACCCCAGGGCCTCGGCGAGCCGCGTGAATGTCGCAGCGTCGGCGAAGTCACCCCCCACGTAGCTCAGCCGCTTCTGCAGCCGGGTCAGCACTGCGCGGTCCAGCTCTTCGTCCCCGATCGCGGCAGTGATCGCGTCCTCAGCCCGACGGCGCAGGTCGTCGTCGGTCCAGTCCTCGACCGCGACACCGAACACCGGGCATTTCAGCAGCCCGCGGCGCTCCAACTTGTACAGCGCGATGAACGTCATCTTGCGGGCGAGGTCCCCGGTCATTCCGAATGCCACGAGGGCATCGGCCTGCGCCACGTCCTTCTCCGTCTTCGACATCTCGG
>JBDTDW010000216.1:0-6869 GCA_039922855.1 Candidatus Nanopelagicales bacterium
CGAAGCCCCGATCGGAGCTCGCAGAACCCCACCTTCTCCTTGATCAACTGTGGGAGGACTCGGAGGCTGACGATCCGGAATCGGGGCGCAGAACTGCCGTGAGCAGGCCGTCTCCGACCGGGAGCAGCAACGGGACGAGCCGCTCGTCGGCGCCCACCGCGAGCACCATCTGGCGGATCGCGATCGTCTCGGGGTCACGCTGGGCAGGGTCGGCGGTCCGGTCGTGCCACAGGGCGTTGTCGATGGCGACCACCCCGCCGGGGCGCAGCAGCCGTAGCGCCTGGGTGAGGTACTCCCCGTACTCTTCTTTGGCCGCGTCGATGAGTACCAGGTCGTACGCGCCGTCCGTCAGGCGCGGCAGCACCTCGAGCGCGCGGCCCGTGATGAGCCTGATCCGGCTGTGCGACACCCCTTCCGAAGCGAAGATCTCGCGGGCGTTGCGTTGATTCTCGGCAGCGACGTCGACGCTGGTGAGGATGCCGTCCTCGCGCATGCCGCGCAGCAGCCACAGCCCGGACACCCCCGCGCCGGTCCCGATCTCGACGACCGACCGGGCGTCCAGCAGTGCCGCGAGGAAGCGCAGGGCGGCCCCGGCCCCTGGGCCGACCGGGGTGCAGCCCAGCCGTTCGGCGCGCGCCCGCGCATCGCGCAGCAGGTCGTCCTCGGCGACGTAATCCTCGGCATACTGACGGCTGGCCTGGGCTCGGGTGAGCTGCGCGGTGTCCACAGCGCCAGGCTAGCGATCATCAGGTCGTTACGTCGCCGGCACGTAGGCGGGGAACGGTGTCGGGAACGCCTCGTCCTTCCCACGCGTCCACGAAGTCAGCAGGGTGGGATCGCCCACACCGTCAGCGCGGCAGATGTGGGCATTGCGCCCAAAGAAGGGCACCATGGACCTCACGACGGCGGCGAGCACCACCCTGGTGCTGGAACGGCCGACCTCCGTCGCGAGGGAAGGGGCGCCCAGCATGAGCAGCTCGCCGCTCCCTCCGCCGACCGGTCCGGCAGCCGACGTCGCACCTCCCGCGCCGTACGCGGCCCCGGCCTGGGACGACGTCGTACGAGACCACGGTGACCGGGTCTTCCGCCTGGCCTACCGGCTCACGGGCAACCGCCACGACGCCGAGGACCTGACCCAGGAGGTCTTCGTCCGGGTGTTCCGCTCGCTGTCGCAGTACACACCCGGCACGTTCGAGGGCTGGCTGCACCGGATCACGACGAACTTGTTCCTGGACGGCGTACGCCGCAAGGCGCGGATCCGCTTCGACGCGCTGCCCGAGGATGCCGGTGACCGGCTCGCCGGCCGCGAGCCGAACCCGGCCCAGGTGTTCGACGACGCGAGCTACGACGCGGACGTACAGGCAGCTCTCGACCAGCTGCCCTCGGAGTTCCGCGCGGCGGTCGTGCTGTGCGACATAGAAGGGCTGACGTACGAGGAGATCGCCGACGTCCTAGGCGTCAAGCTCGGCACAGTACGCAGCCGCATCCACCGCGGTCGCGCGCAGCTGCGTGACGCTCTGGCGCACCGGGCCCCGCGGACGGGGACCGCGACCCGGATGCCCACCCCGATCTCCGCCGAGAACCTCTGATGAGCTGCCTGGGCGCCCGCCTCGCCGAGCTGGCAGACGGCCGCCTCGACCCGGTCGCGGCCGACCGGGCGCTCGCCCACGTCGCAGGTTGCCCGTCCTGCCAGGACGAGCTCGCGGCGCAGCGCCGGATCCACCGACTGCTCGCGATCTCGCCGGCTCCGGAGCCGTCGGAGTCGTTCCTGGCACGGTTGGCGGCCGCGCCGGTCCAGCTCGATGCCCCGGACCGCGGGGACGCCCGCGGATCGGCAGACCGACCGCGCGGTCACGGCGGCACGGCCCGGCCCGGCCCGGCGCGTCCCGGTCGGCGGGTGCGCCGCGTGGCGGTGGCAGCGAGCGGTCTGGCCGCGGTGGCCGTGGCCATCACCTGGGGCGGTAGCGCCCTGGCCATGATCTCCCCACCGAGCTCTCCTGGCCTGAACCTTGTGGTTCCGGCCGTCGACCGGTACACCGCGGAGCACGCCGCCAGCACCGACCTGCTGCCACTGACGACACCGGGGTCCTCGATCGTGCTGGTGTCGTACGGCAGAGCGCAGATGCCTGTGTCACCTGGCGATCTGGCGGCGGTGCGCCTGCGCGTTCCGTGACCGCCCGCGTCTGGGTCACGGCAGCGACGATCACAGCGGTCGCGGTCGTGACGACCGGCACCCTGGCGCTGGGGGGCCTGGTGATGCTGGGCTCCACGATGAGCGGGTCGGACCTGGTCGGTGACTCGGGCTGGAACGTGAGCACCTCCGGCACCAGCTCCATCCAGGCCGCCGCGGAGGCCCGCAAGGCGATGACCCCGGACGACGCAGCGGCCGTGGCGCTGCTGGCCCGTGCGTCCCGGGCGGCAGTGTCGCAGGCATACGCCGGCCGGACGCTGACCGTCGCGGGGTCGGTGAGCGAGGTCGTGGATCTGGCCAACCTGCCAGGGATCGGGACTGTCGTCACCGCCGCGGGTAGGTCCGCGGTGCTCGCCGGCGAGGGCGACAGCTCATCGATCGCCGATTCGGCCCGGGTGCTGGGGCTGCTGGCCGACAACTACCGGGTGCTGCGTGAGAGCGCCCAGGACCGCACCATCGCCGGCCGCCCCACCGACGTGGTCGAGGCCCGTCGTCCCGATGGCACCCTGGCGGCGCGGTTCTGGCTGGACCGGAGCACGGGGCTGCTGCTTCGCCGGGACCTCGTCGGCGCGGACGGAAAGCTCGTGACCAGCACGACGTTCACCGCGCTGCGACTGGGCAAACAGGCGGTCGGTCCCCTCCCACCCCTGGCCACCGATGCCTGGTCCGGGACCCTCGACGACAGCCAGCTCGCCGCGCGGCGTACCGACGGCTGCACGTGTGCGTTGGTGCTGCCCGACGGACTGAGCCTGCTGCACGCCCGTGTGAGCGGCGACGGCGCCGACAACGGCGGGTCCCCGGACGTCGTGCACCTGCTGTACTCCGACGGCCTGAGCGAGGTATCGGTGTTCGACCAGGTCGGTCAGCTCGATCCGGACTCGGATGCCTTGATCAGCAAGGGGTTCAAGCGAACGACGTACGGCGGAGTGCCCGTGCTCGAGCGGGCCGTTGTCGCAGGCGGTCCGGACGCGATCTCCGAGTGGGTGTGGCAGTGCGGCAGCTCGGTCGTGACGATGGTGGCGCCGGCGGCACCATCCGATGAGGCGCAGCGACGTGCCGCAGACATTGTCGCAGCGCTGTACGTCCCACCCCGCTCGGGCGTGAGCGAGGGGATCGCGACGCGGATCTCGAGAGGATGGGACCGGGTGGTCGACGCGGTGCACAGATCGTGGGACCGTCTCACCACGTCCACAGCGACCTCACATGCTGTTGGGATGGGATGACCTGACCGGACTGCACGATCTCGCACGACCCACGGAGCGGCAATGACCCAGCAGCAGGGCCCGGACGACGCCAGCCCCTGGCAGGCGCCGCCGGATGCCGTGGCCGGCCCGGATGTAGGGGCGATCGCCGACGCGCATCCCCTCTACGCCAGCTTCGGCCCCCCGGCCGGCCCCTCGGCGGCCGACCCCGAGCCCGAACCGTCCCGCCCACCGGCGCCCGAGCAGCCCACGTACCCCCCGGTCGCATACCCGGCCGATCCGGGTCCGCAGCCTGCGTACCCCGTCCCGCCGTACTCAGGTGGCTATGCCGGCGCGCCCGGGTGGCCGGCCGAGGCGCCGCCCGCAGCGCCGCTGCCGGGTGGGCGCTGGGGTCGGGTCCTGCTGGTCGCGGCCGTCGTGGGTCTGCTGGCCGGACTGGTTGGAGGCTCCGGGGGCTACCTGCTCGCCAGCCGCGTCGACTCCTCCGCGTCGCTGCTCTCGCCGGGGACGACGCTGCCGCAGGGCTCGGCGAACCTGTCCACCCGCCCGAGCGACTCCATCGCCCGGGTGGCGGCGGCGGTCACCCCGAGCGTGGTGTCGATCTCGGTCACCACCAGCCAGGGCGGCGGCACCGGCTCCGGCGTCATCTTGCGCCAGGACGGTTACATCCTCACCAACAACCACGTCGTCGGGGACGCGGCCGGTGGTGCGGGCCAGATCCAGGTGAGCTTCAGCAACGGGACCGTGCGCGCGGCGAAGATCGTGGGAAGGGACACCTCGTACGACCTCGCCGTGATCAAGGTGGCCGCCACAGGCCTGCCGCCCGTGACGCTGGGGAACTCCGATGACGTCATGGTGGGAGATGAAGCCATCGCGATCGGATCACCTTTGGGGCTGCAGGGAACTGTCACGTCCGGGATCATCTCGGCGCTGAACCGGGCTGTGACCGCAGGTGGTTCCGGGGACAACTCATACATCAACGCGATCCAGACCGATGCGGCCATCAACCCCGGAAACTCCGGCGGCCCGCTCGTTGACGCGCAAGGCCAGGTCATCGGGATCAACTCCGCGATCGCGACGCTCGGTCAAGGGTCGACCACCAGCCAGAGCGGCTCGATCGGGCTCGGGTTCGCCATCCCCGTCAACCAGGCCAAGCGCATCGCCGAGGAGCTCATCAGCACCGGCAAGTCCACGCACCCGGTCATCGGTGTCACCATCGACCCGAGCTACAACGGCCCTGGCGTACGCGTCGCATCGGTCACGGCCGGTGGCCCGGCGGACAACGCCGGTATCTCCGTGGGGTCCGTGATCCTCGCGGTTGACGGCCGTACGGTCTCCCAGCCAGTCGAGCTGGTTGTGGCGATCCGGGCCAAGAACCCGGGCCAGAGCGTGACGCTGACCTTGCAGGACGGGTCGTCCACGAAGAACGTCACGGTCGTGCTTGCTGCCGGTTCGGGCTGATCCAGGACGGCATACCCGCGCCGCCGTTGCTCCGGCGGTCGGCTCTGGGCACAGCAAACAAAGCCGGGTTAGGCTCGTAAGGGCCGCACCGGAGGGTTCGAGGCGACCGGCTCGTCGGGATCAGAGCAGGAGGCGGACGTGTTCTTCGACATCGGGCTGCCCGAGCTTGCCGTGATCCTGGGCATCGCCGTGCTCGTGTTCGGGCCGGAGCGACTGCCGCGCATGATCTCCCAGGGCGCACAGTGGCTGCGGGTGATCAAGGCACAGGCCACGGCCGCCCGCGACGACCTGATGACAGCGGCCGACTTCGACCCGGAGATGGCTGGGGAGCTTCGACGCTCGATGAGCGAGCTGGCCGAGCTGCACCCGCGACGGCTGGCGACCTCGCTGCTGGCGGACGTGACTGGTCCGGTCACCGCGGCCGTGACCGCCGGCAAGGACGCGGCCGGCGTCCCGGTTCAGCCCCGCGGTTCGATCTCATCTGTCGTCCCACCCCCCGCGGCGCCGGCCCCGCCCGGCCCCGCCCCGCAACCCCCGGCACCGCCGGCTTTGTCGCCGCGGCTCTCTGCTTACGACGACGACGCCACCTGAGCGATGCTCGCGGGAACGATGGTCGGCGTCCGCGGATGGGATGCTCTGACGATGAACCACCCGAGGCGCAACGGCCATGAGGATGACGAGCCGGAGATCCGCCATTTCCCGGAAGGGACGACGGATCAGTCCGACCCGGAGCACTCTGTGCAGCAGGCGTCCCCGTCGTTGCGGAGCATGGCTGCCAGCGCGTGCACGTTCGAGGGTAAGCGCGAACGTGGCTTCGCCAGCGCCGAGATGGCGTCAATGCCGGGTTGGCGTGGACGAGTCATCAAGATCCTGGCGATCGCCGGGCTCCTGCTCCTCGTGGTTCTCGTGCTGGCATCAGTGTTCGGCCATTGATCGGGACAAGTAGCGTTGCCGGCATGGCTGTCACCGAGTGCATCGCCGGCGCTACCGGCTGGACGGGGACGCCACAATCGGTGGTACCCAAGTGCATTCGGTACGGCTGCCGAGCAACTGTGTGGGAATCGCAGCAGGCGGCCCTTGTCACCTCACGAAACGCCTACCGATCAAGTAGGTCATAGGCAGAGGGATGCCGTGTCGCCCCAGCCGCGGTCGGATGATGCCCGACCCGCCGATTCGTTTCGACCGAACTGATACTTCCGTCAGCAGTGGCTCAGGAGAGCGGGACCACTCGGCTTTTCGGGCGTTCGGTGTCAGGGGGAAATTTGGTCCTTCAGGTAGCGGACCTCTGCCACATCACGTCCTCCTACCGTCGCCCATCGAGGAGGGCCGTAAGCGATGAAACGCAGCCGTTCGTAGAAGGCGCGGGCGGCTTCGTTCTCCGAGAGGACCCAAAGGGAGACGTCCACCACATCGGGCGGCAGGTCATCGAGCGCCTGTCGCGTCAGCGCCCGACCCCAGCCGCGGTGCCAGTGCTCCGGCAGCAGGTAGATGGCGTACAACTCCCAGGCGCCTGGCCATTGCCGGTCGTCGTCCCGTGCTGGTCCGATGCTCGCGAACCCGAGCACCGTCGCTCCCTCGGCGAGGACCCAGGTCCTTGTCCGCCGATTGCCGGGCTCCACCAGTTCGCGAGACCAGAACTCGTACCGCTTCTCCCACTGCAGATTGTCCAAGTAATCCTGTGCGAGGACGCCGTGGTACGCGGCCTGCCACGCGGTGACGTGCACCCTGGCGACGCCTTCCGCGTCTTCGGCCACCGCCGCACGGACTTCTGCCACGGGCGCATCCTGCCTGGGTGCTGACGACTCCGGACCGACGCTAGCGGCCAGCGGGGGTGAGGCCGAGCGACATGCCGGCCAGTCCGCGCGCGCGGTGGCCGAGCCGTTCGGCGAGCTCGAGCAGGACCGTGGCAGCAGGGGAGGTGGGATCTGTGAGAACCAGGGGCTGGCCGCTGTCGCCGCCCTCGCGCAGTCGTACGTCGAACGGCACGCGGCCCAGCACCGGGACGTCCGTTCCCA
>JBDTDW010000217.1:0-18318 GCA_039922855.1 Candidatus Nanopelagicales bacterium
GGTACCACCGAGGAGTACCTCGTCCCGACCTCCGACCTCTCGGCGCCGCCGCGGCTGGTACGCCGCCGCGAGCCCGGCGTCGAGTACGCCCTCGAGCACGCGCCTGGGCACGCACCCGCGGACACGGCAGACACCGGCAGCTCGGACGACACCGACGGCTTCCTGGTCGTCACGAACCTGCAGGCGAAGGAGTTCCGGCTCGCGTGGGCACCGGTCGAGGGGCCGGGCCAGTGGTCCCCCGTGGTGGGCGAGGATCCGGCGGTCCGGTTGCACTCGGTGGACGCGTTCGCGGCGGGTCTGGCCATCTCGTTGCGGCACGAGGGAGTCGGGATCGTGCGAGTGGTGCCGCGCGCTGGTGAGCCGTACGACATCCGCAGCGAGGTCCCGGGAGGACTCGCCCGGATGGGCCGCAACGACGACTTCGCGGCGAGCGCGGTGACGGTGGCCCTGCAGACCTTCGCCGGGGCGACCGTGTACCTGGACGTGGACCTGAGCACCGGCGCTCGCTCCGAGCGGCACCGGGACCAGGTGTTGGGCGTGGACCAGTCGGCGTACGTGCAAGACCGGATGCTGGTGCCACGACCGGACGGCGTCGCCGTGCCGGTCGTGCTGGTGCGCCATCGTGACACTCCGTTGGACGGGACCGCGCCGTGTCTGTTGTACGGCTACGGGTCCTACGAGGTGTGCACCGACCCGGACTTCGGCCTGGACTGGCCGCGTACGTTGCCCTCGCTGCTCGATCGTGGCGTGGTGTTCGCGGTCGGTCAGCCGCGCGGCGGTGGTGAGCTGGGTCGGCAGTGGTGGGTCGACGGTCATCTGCTGGCGAAGACGAACACGTTCGACGACCAGTGCGCCGTAGCCGACTTCCTCGCGGGCGGCGTGGTCGACGGCGCCCGGATCGTGACGCGGGGGCTGTCGGCCGGTGGGCTGTTGCAGGGCGCGATCTACTCCCGCCGCCCCGACCGGTGGGCGGGGGTGCTCGCGGAGGTGCCGTTCGTCGACGTCGTCACCGCGATGCTCGACCCGTCCCTGCCGTTGACGGTCACTGAGTGGGACGAGTGGGGGGACCCGCGCGAACCGGCGGCAGCGGCGGTGATGACGTCCTACTCCCCGATCGAGAACCGCCCTGCGGTGGCGGACCGGCCACCGCTGCTGGTGACCGGGGCGGTCCACGACCCGCGGGTGCTCGTACGCGAACCCGCCCGTTGGGTCGCGGCGCTGCGCCACGACGACCCCGAGCATGGTGCCGGCATCGATCCCGGCTCGCCGGTGTCTCAGCGCACTGTGCTGTTCCGTTGTGAGACCGGAGCCGGCGCCCATGCCGGGCCGTCCGGACGCTACGGACAGCTGCACTACGAGGCCGAAGTCCTAGCCTGGTGCTTCGCAGCGCTGAATGTCCCGGTGACCGACCTCTGATCCACCGATCGGTGCCGGTCGCATCGGGTGTTGGTGCCGTTGTGCCGGGAAGTGGTTACCCCGGGGCGTGCCGTGGATCACACTGGCCGGAGGTGTTATAAGTGACACCACCGGCAACTGGCACGGATCGGCCTCATGCGAGACCCTTCGACCCACATGGCGCTCACCACATGACTCCTGCGAGGAATGATCGGCAATGACGGCGATCCCAGGTCTGGACAATCCGCCCACCAGCAACAAGAAGCTGCTCGAGTGGGTGAACGAGGTGGCCGAGCTGACCCAGCCCGACCGGGTCGAGTGGTGCGACGGGTCACAGCTGGAGTGGGAACGGCTCACCTCCCTGCTCGTCGACACCGGGACGTTCATCCGGCTCGCGCCCCACAAGCGTCCGAACTCGTTCCTGGCACGCTCCAACCCCTCCGACGTGGCGCGGGTAGAGGATCGTACGTTCATCTGCTCCTTGGCACCGGAGGACGCCGGCCCCACGAACAACTGGGCCGACCCGGTCGACATGCGCGGCGCCCTGAAGCGGCTGTTCAACGGGTCGATGCGCGGTCGGACGATGTACGTGATCCCGTTCTCAATGGGCCCTCTGGGCTCGCGGATCTCCCAGCTCGGAGTGGAGATCAGCGACTCCCCTTACGTCGTGGTCAACATGCGGGTCATGACCCGCATGGGCCAGGAGGCCCTCGACCTCATCGGGGAGGACGGCGACTTCGTCCCGGCGCTGCACTCGGTCGGCGCCCCGCTCGTCGACGGGACGTCCGACGTGGCGTGGCCCTGCAACGACACGAAGTACATCGTGCACTTCCCGGAGACGCGGGAGATCTGGTCGTACGGCTCCGGCTATGGCGGGAACGCGCTGCTCGGCAAGAAGTGCTTCGCGTTGCGCATCGCCTCGGTCATGGCTCGCGACGAGGGCTGGCTGGCCGAGCACATGCTGGTGCTCAAGCTCACGAACCCCGTCGGTGACATCCGTTACATCACGGCGGCGTTCCCTTCGGCCTGCGGCAAGACCAACCTGGCGATGCTCCGGCCCACGCTTCCTGGGTGGAAGGTCGAGACGATCGGTGACGACATCTGCTGGATGCGGTTCGGGGACGATGGGCGCCTCTATGCCATCAACCCGGAGGCCGGCTTCTTCGGGGTGGCACCGGGCACCGGTGAGTCCACGAACCTCAACGCGATCAAGACCCTGACCGCGAACTGCATCTACACGAACGTCGCGCTGACCGACGACGCAGACGTCTGGTGGGAGGGCCTGACCGACGAGCCCCCGGCCCACCTCATCGACTGGAAGGGGCACGACTGGACCCCGCGGTCAGGGGTCGTTGCGGCCCACCCGAACGCTCGGTTCACGGCCCCGGCGTCGCAGTGCCCTTCGATCGCATCGGAGTGGGAGGACCCCGCCGGGGTGCCGATCTCCGCGATCCTTTTCGGTGGACGCCGAGCTACGAACGTCCCGCTGGTCAACGAGGCCTTCGACTGGGAACACGGCGTCTTCATCGGGGCGACCATCGCCTCGGAGAAGACGGCGGCGGCCGAGGGCACCGTCGGCGAGCTGCGTCGTGACCCGTTCGCCATGCTGCCGTTCTGTGGCTACAACATGGCCGACTACTGGGGTCACTGGCTCTCGGTCGGACGGGCCACGGACCCGGCGAAGCTACCGCGGATCTACCAGGTGAACTGGTTCCGCAAGGACGCGAACGGGCACTTCGTGTGGCCCGGCTTCGGGGAGAACAGCCGGGTCCTGGCGTGGGTCGTGGGCCGGTTGACCGGTGCCGCCGACGCTGTCGACACCGCGATCGGGCGGATGCCGGCCCCCGGCTCCCTGGACGTGGAAGGGCTAGGCCTTTCCGAGGAAGTGCTGACGGAGCTGTTCGCTGTCGACCCGACGTCCTGGCTGGCCGAGGCCGACCTGACGGAGGAGTACTTCGCCCGCTTCGGCGACCGGGTTCCGCCGGAGCTGCGCACCCAGCTCACCAACCTCCGCACCCGCCTGTCCTAAACCTGCCCCTGAACTTCCTTGATCTTCCCTTAGGGAAGATCAAGGAAGTTCAACTTGCGTGAACGCCCCCGAAACAGTGATCTTGAGGAGTACGCGGGCGGGAAATGCCCGACCCGCGCGAATGGTCGACCGACGTCCTCCGTACCAGGGCTGCACCGCCCTTCAGTCTGAGCGTTGGGCCGCCACCCTTCGTGCCCTGTGGACAAGTTCAGTGCCCGCCGGCTGCGTACGCGAGAGTGCTGCGATGCGCGGACAGGCGATCCCCCCGGGCGACGCCCGGTTGCAGGGTGGGCTCTTCACCAGACTCCAGTGCGAGTCGGCCGGATACTCCACGTATCGCACCGCCCGGTTGCTGCGTACGGGGCAGTGGGTGGTGGTCCTCGGCTCCGCGCTCGCGCCGGCCGGGACCCCTCTCACCCCGGTCGCGCTGTCCTGGGCAGCGGTCCTCGCAGCCGGCGGCGACGGGGTTGCCAGCCACGGGACGGCAGCGCGGTTGTGGGGCGTGGTGGTGCCCCCGGACGCCGAGGCGCACGCCATCGTCCCCCGTGAGTGCCGGGTTCGGGTTCGGGGACTGCGGACCCATCGCGTCCCGCTCCCCGACGCCGATGTCGCGGTAAGGGAGGGGGTGCCCACCACCGCGCTCGTCCGTACCGTCGTGGACTGCCTGCTGTGGTTGCCAGCGGACAGCGGGCGGGCGATGTACGTCGACGCACAACGACGCGGCCTGTTCCGTCCCGCTGAC
Organism: Candidatus Nanopelagicales bacterium; assembly: GCA_039922855.1. Classification (GTDB taxonomy): domain Bacteria; phylum Actinomycetota; class Actinomycetes; order S36-B12; family CAIYMF01; genus JAFIHG01. The sequence continues at coordinate 4,167 of JBDTDW010000217.1, forward strand.
ATCCGGTCGTACCTGATCAACAGCCCGTGCCGCCACGGCATGCATCGGGCGTGGGAAGTCCTGAACGAGGCGAGCGGGGCGTATTCCGAGGCCGAAGTGAGATGCCACCGGCTGCTGCGCGGCGCCCGCCTGGACGGATGGCGGGCAAATGTCGATCTGTACGACGACGTCGGGCTCATCGGAGCTGCCGACGTACTCTTCGACCTCGCGCGGGTGGTGATCGAGCTGGACGGGCGGGCGTACCACAGCGACTCGACAGCGTTCCAAGCAGATCGCACGAAGCAGAACCGACTCGTGGCGCAGGGTTATTCGGTACTTCGCTTCACCTGGGACGACCTGACGACGCGACCGGGGTACGTACTCGACGCGATCCGGTCCGCCTTGGTACGGGCCGCAGCCTGATCCGGAGATACAAGATCGCCATCTCGGGACAGATCGTGCAGCTCAACTGCCTTGATCGTCCCAAAGGGAAGATCAAGGCAGGCGAGGGGAGCGCTGGAGGCGGCTTTCAGGAGCCGATGGTGGCGACCATGAGGGCCTTGATGGTGTGGAGTCGGTTCTCGGCCTGGTCGAACGCGATGTTGGCCGGAGACCGGAAGACCTCGTCGGTGACCTCGAGGCCCTCGGTCATGCCGGTGCGCTCCGCGATGTCGCGCCCGACCGCGGTGTTGGTGTCGTGGAACGCCGGCAGGCAGTGCATGAACCGCACCCCGGGGTTGCCCGTGGCGGCCAGCGCGGCCGCGTTGACCTGATACGGGCGCAACAGCGTGATCCGCTCGTCCCAGACCTCCTTCGGCTCACCCATCGAAACCCAGACGTCAGTATGAACGAAGTCCGTGCCCCGCAACGCTTCTGCGGCATCCTCGGTGATGGTGATGCGGGCACCGGACGCGGTAGCCCGTTCGTGCGCGGCGTCCGTGACGTCCGTCGCCGGCCACAGGCTCTTCGGCGCCGCGATACGTACGTCAGCCCCCATGATGGCTCCCATCATCAGCAGGGAGTGGCCCATGTTGGAGCGGGCATCGCCGAGGTAGGCGTACGCAACCTGCTGGATAGGGCGACCCCGGCTGTGCTCGGACATCGTGAGGAAGTCCGCGAGCATCTGGGTGGGGTGCCACTCATCGGTCAGACCGTTGTAGACCGGCACGTCGGCGCTGTCGGCGAGCTCCTGCACGGTGGCCTGCGCCTTGCCGCGGAACTCGATCGCGTCGAACATCCGGGACAGGACCGCTCCTGTGTCGGATGCGGACTCCTTGTGCCCGAGCTGTGAAGAGCTCGGGTCGAGGTACGTGACGTGAGCCCCCTGGTCGTACGCCGCGACCTCGAATGCGCACCGCGTTCGCGTGGAGGTCTTCTCGAAGATGAGGGCGATGTTCTTGCCCCGCATCCGCGGGACCTCGTTGCCGGAGTACTTGGCACGCTTCAGGTCTCGGGACAGGTCCAGCAGGAACTGCAGCTCCGAGGTAGTGAAGTCGAGCTCCTTGAGGAAGTCGCGGTGGTGCAGGTTGACGGGCATGGGCTCAACTCTCTCGTAGCAGGTGGACGGGCGGGCGAGCAGTCAGCTGACGGCTTCGCGCTCGATGGGGCACGTCATGCAACGAGGGCCGCCGCGACCGCGCCCGAGCTCGTTGCCTGTGACGGTGACGACCTCGATCCCGTTCTTGCGCAGGAAGGTGTTCGTCGTCGTGTTGCGCTCGTACCCGAAGATGACCCCGGGAGAGACCGCGAGGAAGTTGTTGCCGTCGTCCCACTGCTCGCGAGCGGCACCGAGCTGGTCGATCGGCGTCTTGAGCGCCCGCATCTTCGGCACCCCGACGGCGTCGGCGATCACAGGGAACAGTGAGCTGTTCTCCGTCACCGTGTATTCCCCGCCATCGCTCTTCTTGGTCAGCAGGTAGGACTTCATCTCACCGGGGAGGTACGGATAGACGCTGAAGGCGTCCTTGTCGATCATCGTCATCGCCGTGTCGAGGTGCATGAACGCCCGGGTCTTCGGTAGCTCGACCACGATGACCTTGTCGACCAGCTGCCGGGGATCGCTGAAGTAGGCGTTCACCAGCATGCCGATGCCCTGCGGCGTGGTCCGCTCACCCATCCCGATCATGACGGCACCGTTCCCGAGCACCAGGACGTCACCGCCCTCGACCGTCGCCGGCTGGTGATGGTCATCGTCGTTGCCGTACCAGAAGTGCAGCCCCGCTCCCTTGAACATGGGGTGGAAGTTCCAGATTGCCCGGGAGTGGACGGTTTCTCGCTGCCGGGCGGGCTTGGCCATGGGATGCACCGACAGGCCCTCGTACACGAAGGCGGTGTTATCACGCTGGAACAAGTGGTTGGGCAGCGGAGTCAGGACGAAGTCGTACTCGTCGAGGTACTCCCACAACAACGACGTGCCCTTGGGCAGCTGCAGGTCCTTCTTGATGATGCCGCCGATGAAGAAGTCGGCCATGGTCGCGCCGTCGATGCTCTCCGCGAGGTCGCGCAGGGGCGCGGCCAGCTGGGGGCCCACCGTCTGGGGGGTCGCGACGCGGTCCAGGACGAAGTTGCGGCCCTCGTCGGTGTCCAGGACATCGGCCAACAGGTCCGAGAAATGGTGGACCGTGACGCCCTTGTCGCGCATCTTGGACACGAACGCGTCGTGCTCCTCCCGCGCCTTCACCGCCCACATGACGTCGTCGAAGAGAAGGTCGTCCACGTTCTGTGGCGTCAGCCGGGACAGCTCAAGACCAGGACGGTGCACGATCACCTGCCTGAGCTGACCGACCTCGGAGTCCACGTGATAGGTCATCGGGGTTCCCTCTCAGCAGTTATCGGTCCCGCGACATGCGCAGACCCGCGCGGACGGGCAACTGACTCGGCCGAGCGGGGTGGTGGCGTCGAGCCTGCCAGCAAAGCGGCGGGGTTCCAACGGCGTACGACCCTTGACAAGCGCCTGGATCTCCCGGATCCAGTACGCGTCGACCAGATGGTCCTCGCGAATGCCGCCACCGAACCGGCATGCTGGTGTCGTGACGCTGCAACCGCTGGAGCTGCCCCGGACGATGCCGGCGCCCGGCCGGCTCCTTGTCGCCTCACCGGTCCTGCAGGAGCCGCCGTTCCACCGTGCCGTCGTCCTGCTGCTCGACCACGACGACGACGGCACGCTCGGCCTGGTTTTGAACCGGCCCTCGCAGATCCCTGTCGAGCGGGTCCTGCCGGCCTGGTCCGGGCGTACCACCGGCGAACCGGTCCTGTTCAGCGGCGGACCCGTCGGGGACGACAGCGCCCTGGGCCTGGGCCGTCTGCCGGGGGCGTACGACGGCCCCGAGCCGCTGGGCTTTCGCCGGCTGGTGGGCCCGCTGGGGCTGGTCGACCTCGACGTCGACGCCTCTGTCGCCGCCGAGCTGACCGCCGTACGGCTTTTCGCCGGCTACGCCGGCTGGGCCGCCGACCAGCTGTACGGCGAGCTCGACGAGGGTGCCTGGTACATCGTGGAGGGCGAGCACTCGGACGCCTTCACGGACAGCCCGCAGACGCTGTGGCGCGACGTACTGCGCCGCCAGCACGGTGACCTTGCGCTGCTGTCCAACGGGGCCGACGACCCCACCCTGAACTGAGCGCTTCCCAGCCGGTATCCCGCCATCACGGTGCAACATCCACCTGAGATCGCCCCCAAATTTCGGGCGCTGAAACGACAACCGCGTGAGTGACGTCAGGTGGGGAGTGGGAGATACGATGGTGGTCATGTCCAGCGAACCCCTTGCCGCGCCAGCCACCGGTGGTGGGACTCTGGTCGAGGAGCGACTACAGACCCAGCCCGGCAGCGGGGACCACGAGCGGTTCGCGCACTACGTACGCAAGGACAAGATCGTCGAGTCGGCGGTCACCGGAACGCCGGTCGAGGCGCTGTGCGGCAAGAAGTGGATCCCGGGCCGCGACCCCAACAAGTTCCCCGTCTGCCCGGACTGCAAGCGGATCTACGACGGGATCCCGGGTCGCGGCAACAAGGGCGACAAGGGCGGCGGGGACCCGGGAGCCAAGCCCTGAGCGCGACCGCGAGGCTGTTCGACCCCGCGCACCGTGCCTTCACCGTCGGCATCGTCACGGTGATGACGATGTTCGCGTTCGAAGGCATCGGTGTCGCGACGGCGATGCCCGTCGTGGCGGCCTCCCTGGACGGTCTCGGTGCGTACGCCTGGGCCTTCAGCGGGTACGTGGTGGCCAGCCTGGTAGGGATGGTCCTCGCGGGCCAGTGGTGCGATGCCCGAGGCCCACGCCAGCCGTTGCTGGCAGGGGTCGCGTTGTTCGGCCTCGGCGCCCTGATCTGCGGTGCCGCTTGGTCCATGCCCGCACTGATCGCCGGGCGGTTCGTCGCGGGCCTCGGTGGTGGGATGGGGATCGTCACGACATACGTGGTCCTCGGCCGCGCCTTTGACAGCTCGTTGCGTCCGAAGGCTTTTGCGCTGTTGTCAAGTGCCTGGGTGCTCCCCAGCATCGTCGGTCCGTTCATCGCCGGGGCGCTCACCCAGCACGTGTCATGGCGGGCTGTGTTCTGGCTAGTCCTGCCATTCGTGATCCCGCCGGCGCTGCTGCTGGCTCCCCGCCTCGGGCGCCTCGGCGGCGGCTCGGACCACGACCTGGACAGCGGTGAGGTCGCCGACCGCAGCTACGCCCGACACCGGCTGCGGCTCTCGCTGGTCGCAGCAGCCGGTCTGGCCCTGATGCAGGAGGGCGGCACCCGGCTGGGCCGGGCCGGCATCGTGCTGGCACTCGGTGGTGCCGCCGTCCTCGTGCCTTCCCTGCGCCGACTGCTGCCGGAGGGGGCGTGGCGGCTGCGTCGGGGGCTGCCGTCGGTGGTGATGATGCGCGGGATCATGGCCGGGGCGTTCTTCGCCGGAGAGACGTTCGTACCGCTGGCACTTCAGACCGAGCGCGGCCTCGACCCGGCGCACGCCGGGCTGATCCTGACGGCCGGAGCCCTCGGCTGGGCCGGCGGCTCGGTGGTCCAGGGGCGGGTGCATCAGCGGTGGGGTCCGGTACGGCTCCTACGCATCGGCAGTACCTGCTGCGTGGTGGGACTGGCGACGCTCCCGCTGTGCCTCGTGCCCGCGCTGCCGCCGTACGTTGCGACCCTGTCGTGGGTTGTGGGCGCCTTCGGCATGGGAATGGCGTTCGGGACGCTTGGCAACCAGACGCTGTCGTTGTCTGCGCCGGAGGAGCAGGGTGAGAACTCCGCCGCACTGCAGATATGCGACTCCGCGGGCTCAGTGCTGCTCGTCGGGTTGGCTGGCGCCGTCTACTCCGGTGCGCTTGCGGCCGGCACGGTCGGGGTCGGCACGTTCGACGTGATCTGGACGTCGATGGCGGCGGTCATGGTGGTCGCTGTCCTGGCGTCCGGGAGGGTCGTGATCAGGCCGACCGAGCGCGCCACTATCACGGCGAACGCCTGATCCGGGCTCCTCCGGGGCCCGGGCACGTCGGCTCGCGATCTGGCCTACGCTCGCCCTCCCGTGACCACGTCAGTCCCCTCCCTCCAGCCCCCGGCCCACCCGCCCCGGGGGCCGCGCGGCGCCGCACAGCTGCGCACCTGGCAGCAGGCCGCGCTGACGCAATACCTGCGTCAGGCGCCCCGCGACTTCCTTATGGTCGCCACCCCCGGATCGGGCAAGACGGCGTACGCCCTGCGGGTGGCCACCGAGCTGCTCGACCGCCACGTCGTCGAGCGGGTCACGGTGGTGGCTCCGACCGAGCACCTCAAGACACAGTGGACCCGTGCCGCGGCCCAGGTCGGCCTCGCCCCGGACCCGGGCTTCAGCGGGTCGAAGGGGTCCACCAGCAGCGACTTCGACGGGGTGGTCGTGACGTACGCCGGTGTCGCCGCGGCACCGCTGCGGTTCCGGCGCCGCACCGAGGAGCGCCGTACCCTCGTCGTCTTCGACGAGGTGCACCACGCAGGGGACTCGTTGTCCTGGGGGGAGTCGCTGCGCGAGGCGTTCGAGCCGGCCACCCGGCGCCTGGCGCTGACCGGGACGGCGTTCCGCACCGACATCAACCCCATCCCGTTCGTCTCGTACGCCCCTGGCCCGGACGGGGTTCCCCGAAGTGCGCCTGACCACGTCTACGGCTACGCCGAGGCGCTGGCCGACGGCGTGGTGCGCCCGGTGATGTTCCTGGCGTACTCCGGGCAGATGCGTTGGCGTACCAGCGCCGGCGACGAGGTCCAGGCCACCCTCGGGGCCGACCAGGCCCACGACGTGACCAAGCAGGCCTGGCGCACGGCGCTGGACCCGAAGGGGGAGTGGGTCCCGCAGGTGCTGCGGGCCGCGGACCGCCGACTGACCCAGCTGCGCAAGCACGTCCCGGACGCCGGCGGCCTGGTGATCGCATCGGACCAGACGAAGGCCCGGGCGTACGCCCGCGTACTGGCCGATCTCAGCGGCAACCGGCCGACCGTGGTGCTGTCCGACGACCCGGGCGCCGGGCGGCGCATCAGTGAGTTCGCCGAGGGCGACCAGCGCTGGCTGGTGGCAGTCCGGATGGTCAGCGAGGGAGTCGACATCCCGCGGCTCATGGTCGGTGTGTACGCGACCTCGGTCGCGACCCCGCTGTTCTTCGCCCAGGCCGTGGGGCGCCTGGCGCGCGCCCGCCGCCGCGGGGAGACCGCGAGCGTGTTCCTGCCGAGCGTGCCGGCTCTGTTGCGGCACGCCGCCGAGCTGGAACAGCACCGCGACCACGTGCTGGGTCGGCCACCCGGTGACGGCGTCTGGACCGAGGAGGACGCGTTGGTCGCGGCGGCGCTCACCGAGAGCACGACACCGGATCTGCTCGAGGACCAGCTCAGCTTCGAGGCGCTGGAGAGTGATGCCACGTTCGACCGGGTGCTCTTCGACGGCGCCGAGTTCGGGACCGGCCATCTGCCCGGCAGCGCGGAGGAGGAGGAGTTCCTCGGTATCCCGGGCCTGCTCGATCCCGGCCAGGTCAGTGACCTGCTGCGATCGCGGCAGTCACGGCCCACCCACGCGACTGCGCCGCCGACGACCATGGCGCACATCGACCTTCCGGCCCTGCGCCGCGAGCTCTCCGACTGTGTTCGCGGCTACGCCCGCCAGTGCGGCGCCGGGGTGGCCGTGGTGCATGCGGACCTACGGCGGGCCTGTGGCGGACCGGAGACGGCCCGGGCGTCGGCAGCGCAGCTGCGCGAACGCATCGAACGGGTGCGGCTGTGGGCGACCACCCCGGCGCGTCGCGGTCGCTGATCATGGCAGACTTGCCCAGCCGGTGCGGGGAGGTCCCGCCGGTAGCTCTCTCCCACACGATCACGGAGGTACGTCGTGCCCGGAAAGTCGCTCCTGCTGCTCCCGCTGGCAGCCGTGCTGCTGGCGGCCTGTGCGGCACCCGCGTCCACCGCGGTCCCGCAAGCCTCCGGCAGCACCCTGGCCTGCTCGCCCAGCTCCGTGCCGCTGGTGACTCCGGGCACGCTGACGGTCAGCACGTCCAAGCCGGCGTACCCGCCGTACGTCATGGATGACAACCCCGCCAGCGGCAAGGGATTCGAGTCTGCGGTCGCATACGCGGTCGCCACCAAGCTCGGCTTCACCCCGGCGCAGGTGAAGTGGAGCTTCGTGACGTTCGAGCAGTCCTATGCACCCGGGGCCAAACCGTTCGACTTCGGCCTGCAGCAGGTGTCGATCACCCCGGAGCGCGCGAAGGTCATCGACTTCTCCACGCCGTACTACTCGGCAAACCAGGCGGTCGTCGCCCTGACGAAGAACACCGCAGCGTCCTCGGCCACCTCCGTCGCCGACCTGAAGCAGCTCAAGCTCGGTGTGCAGGTCGGGACGACGAGCCTGAACTACGTGACCAGCGTGATCGCGCCCACCCAGCAGCCCTACGTGTTCAACGACACCGATGGCGCCAAGCGGGCCCTGAACAACGGCACGATCGACGCCATCGTGGTCGACCTGCCGACCGCGTTCTACATCACTGCCGCCGAGATCCCCGGGTCCACGGTCGTCGGACAGTTCAAGGGCTCGGATGCCGCTGGTCAGCAGTGGGGCCTGACCCTGGCCAAGAACAGCGGTCTGACTGCGTGCGTCGACAAGGCGCTCGCCGACCTGACGACCTCTGGTGAGCTCGCGAAGATCCAGGACCAGTGGCTCTCGACCGAGGCCAAGGCCCCGTACTTCACGCAGTGATGTCCCCGGACCCATCGTCGCCCGGGCCGGCCCAGACCTCGAAGGCCCGGTCGGCGCCGGCAGGGAAGCCGGGAAGCACGCCGTACGTCGACCCGGCCCGGCGCGCGCAGTCCCGGCGCAAGACCCGTCGGGACGTGACCGTCGCCAGCGTCAGCCTTGTCCTGTTCCTGACCCTCGTCGTCATCCTGGTCTCACGCCTGCCGGGGTGGCCGGCGGTCCAAGCGGCCTTCTTCGACCCGCAGATCTTCCGGTCCTCGTTCTGGCCGGTCCTACAGGCGCTCGTGGTCAACATCAAGATCTTCCTGGTTGCCGAAGTGGTGATCTTGCCGCTCGGCCTGGTCGTGGCGCTGTGCCGGCGCTCGACGGCACCCGTACTGCTTCCGCTTCGGTTCGTCGCGACCGTCTACACCGACGTGTTCAGAGGAATGCCGACGCTGCTGGTGGTATTTCTGCTCGGGTTCGGCGTCCCGGCGCTGAACATCCCCGGGCTCACGCCGGACCCGTTGATCTGGGGCGGCCTGGCTCTGGTGCTCTCGTACGGCGCCTACGTCGGAGAGGTGTTCCGGGCCGGCCTGGCCTCGGTGCACCCCAGTCAGACGATGGCGGCCCGGTCCTTAGGGCTGTCCCCGCTGCAGGCGACGCGGTTCGTCGTGCTGCCGCAGGCCGTACGACGTGTCGTACCACCACTGCTCAACGACTTCGTCTCGCTGCAGAAGGACACCGCGCTGGTGGGTGTCCTGGGTCCGATAGAGGCGTTGCGGCAGGCGCAGATCATCAGCTACGAGCTGTTCAACTTCACCCCGTACGTCGTCGCCGCGCTGCTGTTCATCGCGATGACGATCCCGCTGGCCCGTTACACCGACTGGTTGCAGAGCCGGCAGGAGCGGCGCACCTCCGTGGCGGCGCCCGCATGAGCGCGGTGAGCGACGGTCCGTCACCCGCGCAGACCCTGCTGTCGATGTCGGGGGTGCACAAGGCGTTCGGGTCGCAGGCCGTCCTGCGCGGGATCGACGTAGCGGTGGCCCGACACGAGGTCATCGCCCTGATCGGGGCCTCCGGGTCGGGCAAGTCGACGCTGCTGCGCTGCGCGAACGGCCTGGAGAGCATCGACGCCGGGCAGGTGGTGCTCGAGGGTCGAGACGGGCGGCTGGAGGTGTCCTCGCCGACGGTCAAGCTCGACCAGGTACGCCGCCGCGTCGGGATCGTGTTCCAGCAGTACAACCTTTTCCCACACCTGTCGGTCCTGCAGAACGTCGTGCTCGCCCCGCGACAGGTGCTGCGCAGATCCCGCCCGGAGGCCGAGGCCGCCGCACTGACCCTGCTCACCCGCTTCGGCCTCGGCGACCGGGCGAGCTCCTACCCCGACCAGCTCTCCGGTGGGCAGCAGCAGCGGGTCGCCATCGTGCGTGCCCTGGCGATGGATCCGGAGATCGTGCTGTTCGACGAGATCACCTCGGCGCTGGATCCGCAGCTGGTCGGTGAGGTGCTCGACGTCGTACGAGAGCTGACCCGCTCCGGCATGACGATCCTGATGGCCACCCACGAGATGGCCTTCGCCCGGGAGGTCGCGGACCGGGTGATGTTCCTGGACGGAGGTGTCGTCGTGGAGTCCGGTCGACCCGCTGACGTGTTCGGCGCACCCCAGCAGCCGCGCACCCGGGAGTTCCTCGCCAGGGTCCTGTAGATCGGCGGCGCGGCAGCCGTGCACACGTTGCCCACCGTGGTTCGATCATCGTTGCACCGGGCGCGCAGGGCCCCGGATCGAGGGAGGTCATCATGAGTGCGACAGCACCGGGCAAGACCGGCACCATCCCGGAGTCGCTCGCAACGATGGGCCGACACTGGGGTCTGGTGCTCACGTTCGGCATCCTGTCCGTGTTGGTCGGGCTGATCGCTTTGATCTGGCCAGGGATAACGTTCGCGGTGTTCGCGGTGTTCTTCGGCGCGTGGTTGTTCGTCTCCGGAATCGTCCAGCTCGTCCAGTCCTTCGCCGGAGAGGCGTCGGGGGGCGGTCGGGTCCTGCTGGCGATCTCTGGAGTCTGTGGGATTGTGCTGGGACTCCTGTGCTTTCGCAGCGCCATGCATGCGGCGTACATCCTCACGCTGCTCATCGGTATCGGCTGGATCATCCGAGGCGTCATGACCTTCGTCGCCGGGATCTCCGCAGCCGGGGCACCCGGACGCGGTTGGGCCATCTTCAGCGGCGTCGTGCTGTTCATCGGCGGCATCGTGGTTCTCGAGTGGCCCATCAACTCCGCAGTCACCCTCGCGGTCGTCTCGGGGATCTTCGTCCTGCTGTTCGGGATCATGGAGATCGTCGGTGCGCTGCAGCTGCGAAAGCTGGCCTGACGGCCGCGCCGTCACCGGCCTCACCTGCGCCGCGGGTTCGACCTCATGGCTTCGGCGTGTCTATGGTCTCTGCATGGCGGATCCACGAGATCGGGTGACCGGCGGGCGCCATCAAGGACTCCCGCCGTCCCGGTCTTGGTGCGGGGGTGCGAGCTGTGGCCGCTGAGACCTCGCAGACCCTGGACAGGGGGCTGACAGTCCTCGGGCTGCTCTCGGACTCCTCCGACGGCATGACAGTGACGGAGATCGCGGCGGGTCTGGGTGTGTCCCGTACCGTCGTCTACCGCCTCGTGGTCACACTCGAGCAGCACGCGTTGCTGCGCCGCGGCTCCGACGGTCGGTGCCGGCTCGGGATGGCGGTCCTGTCGCTGGCCCGGCAGGTGCAGCCGGTCCTTCGCGACGCGGCCCTGCCGGCACTGCGCCGACTCGCGGACTCGGTCGGCGCGACGGCCCACCTCACCGTCGTGGACGGGACGGAGGCCCTCGCCGTCGCCGTCGTCGAGCCGACCCGCTCGGACTTCCATGTCGCCTACCGGGTGGGGTCGCGGCACCCGCTGGACAGGGGAGCGGCCGGCAAGTCCGTCCTGGCGGCCCGGGCATCTGGCGGCCGGCCCTTCGATCCGGGCTGGGTGGTCTCGGCCGGCGAGCTGCAACCCGGGGCCTACGGCGTGTCGGCGCCCCTGCTGGGCGTCGCCGGGATCGAGGCATCCGTGGGGGTCGTGACCCTCACCGAGATGACCATCGAGGACGTCGGTCCCAAGGTCCTTCGCGCCGCCGGCGAGGTGGCGCGCGCGCTGCGCTGATGGCAGGCGCGGCCGTGGCCCGTCGTGCCTACGCGCAGCCGGTCACCGTCGTTGCGAGCACGTCGACCGAAGCCCGGGTCGCCGCCACGCTGTAGGCACGTTCGGGCCGGGGGCTCACCAGGATTGCGAACACCTTGGTGCGCCCGTCGGTGCCAGTGGTGTAACCCGAAAGCGCGACCGTGTCGTGCAACGTGCCGGTCTTGGCCTGGACCCGACCCCGCGCACACCGGCTCAGCCCGTTGCCGAAACGGTTGGTCAGCGTGCCGGAGGTTCCCGCCACCGGGAGCATGCCGCGAAGCGCGGACAGCTCCGGGTGGGCTGGGGACGCAGCCAGCTGGAGCAGCTGCATGAGCGAGAACGTGGTCAACCGGTCGCTGCGCGAGACCCCACTGCCGTCCGCGAGCACCAGGCCCGTGGTGCGGATCCCCAGGCGCGCCAACGTCGTGGTCGCGGCGGCCCGCCCGCCGGCCCACGTGCCCGGGTAGCCCGTGGCCCGCGCGGAGAGCCGGAACATCATCTCCGCAACCTGGTTCTCGCTGACCAACAGCATCCACGACAGCGCGCTGCGGACCGAATGACCCGCGAACCGGGCGATCACCGGCGCCGTGGAGGCGGCCACCGTACGTCCGGTGAACGTGACGGCGACCGCGAGGTCGGCGCGACCCTTGAGCAGGGCGAGCAGGTGTGCCCTGACCACAGCGGTGAAGTAGTTGCCGGCGTCTGCGCCGGTGTCCCAGAGCAGCCGTCCGTCACGCACCAGAGCCCGGACCGGGCGCACCACGTAGGGCTGGTAGTTGCTGGGCCAGCCCGAGGCCAGGGTCGGGGGGGCGAACAGCGAGTCGTCGATCCGGACGGTGTACTTCACCGGGATGGGCGCGACCGGCGCAGCGCCTGGCACCGGCGGCACCGGAGCCGGTGCGCTTGCGGCGAGTGTGGTGGCGGACTGCTGGGCCAGGCCGGCGAGGTTTGCGCTGGTCAGCATCGGGTCTCCACCACCGACCAGCACGACGTCGCGGTCGGACGCGCCCTGCACGACGGTCGTCGGGAGCAGGCGGTTCAGGCCCATCGTGCGCATCGCGGTGACCGCTGTCACCAGTTTCATGTTGGAGGCGCCGAGCCGGGGCGTGACCGAGTAGTGGGCATAGATCGAGGGGCCGGTCAGGCTCGAGACGGACATGGACACCTGGCCGCCGAGCGGGCGGGCCTTGATGCGGTACGCCTCGACCCGCACGATCCGTGCGTTCGCCGCCGTCGGCGTGACGAGGGTCGACGTGACCAGTGTCGGTACGGTTCGAGCCGGCGTCGCCGCCTCTGCGGTCGTGGACGGCAGCAGGCCCACGACCAGAAGGGCACCCAGGCCAAAGGCAACAAGCCTTGTCGGCAGGACGCGATGAGCGGGACGGTGCGAGCGGGCCTGCATGCCGGGGGGGCTCCGAGCTGTCGTGGGGGCTGGGCCCCGGCGGTGGTCGGGGCCTGGCCCCGCAACTGTGGTCTGAGAACCGTAGCCACTACGTCACTGACTGTCGCGTACCTGTGTTCGCAACCCGCCGGATCGACCGGTCATCGGACGCCGCCACGTCCGAACGGTCAGCCGGTGCTGGCCGCGTTTGTGAGCAGGGGCATCACACGGTGCGGAACCTGGGTGGCGAGCGCGATCACGGTCGAGGTGCGTTCGATGCCTTCCAGCGCGACGATCAGGTCGATCACCCGCTGCAGGTCGGGGTTGGAGCGAGCTACGACCCGGCAGAACAGGTCGCCGGCGCCGGTGATCGTGTGGACCTCGATGACCTCCGGTACCTCGGCCAGCCGACTGCCGATCGGGTCGTGGCCGGCCTGCGCGATCTCCACCGTGACGAACGCCGTCACCGGGTAGCCCAGCGCGGCCGGGTCCAGCTCGGGCCCCCAGCCGATCACCACACCCCGCGCGCTGAGGCGGTCAAGACGGGCCTGGACCGTGCCCCGGGCCACCCGCAGGCGGCGGCTGGCCTGCAGCACCCCGACGCGCGGCTCGGCCGCGAAGACGGACAGGATCGCGGCGTCAAGCTCGTCAACGACGGCAGCAGGCATCTCGTCCACCTCTAACGCAGTTCACCGGACGAATTGTCCGGTGTTAGGGCAAGAAGACTATCGTGTCCGAGCATCATGATTGACTGGAATCGGTCGAGTTGCCCGACGCCGTGACGTGAGACACTCTCGCGTTGACCGCGTACGGCGCCACGACGGCTCAGCGGCCTGCGCAGCACCGTCGCGGGCGTTTCGCAGTGGACGAGGAGTGCACATGAGCACCGAACTGATCAACCGCCAGGAGTCCACCTCGACCGACCCGTTCGCCCTGCGCGGCATGGACGCAGTCGTGTTCGCGGTCGGCAACGCCCGGCAGGCTGCGCACTGGTACTCGACCGCGTTCGGAATGCAGGTGGTCGCCTACCGCGGACCGGAGAACGGCGACCGCGACCACGCAAGCTACGTGCTGCGCAGCGGCTCTGCCAGGTTCGTCCTGGTCGGGCCGGTGCACGCAGGCGCGCCCGCGGCCCTGCGCGTCGCAGAGCACGGCGACGGCGTCATGGACCTCGCGCTCGAGGTGGTCGACGTGCCGCAGGCACACGCGTACGCGGTCGCCCACGGGGCCACGTCACTGCAGGCCCCGAGCGAGACGACCGACGAGCACGGCACGGTCGTGGCGGCGGCGATCGCTACGTACGGCGACACCCGGCACACCCTGATCGACCGGTCGGGCTACGACGGGCCATACCTTCCCGGTTTCGTCCCGCGGACTTTCGCCGTCGGAGGCGACGGCGGCCCGGGCCGGTTCTTCCAGGCGATCGA
>JBDTDW010000218.1:0-4990 GCA_039922855.1 Candidatus Nanopelagicales bacterium
TCGGCCACCACCTCGAGCTTGACCCACGTCGTGCCCAGCGCCTCGCGGGCCAGCCGCGCGGTGAGGATGGCCTCCCGGGCCGTGTAACAGCCCGCGGTGTTGGGCAGCAGTGCGATCCCGTGACGTCGCAGCACGTCGAGGACCGAAGCCGGGGCCCGCGGGTCGATGCGGCGCATCGCGACGGTGGTCAGCTCGGTGCCCGATGCGACGAGCGCCTGCTCGAGGATCGACTGGTTGTCGGCACCGCCGGTGCCCATGACCAGCCGGGACCCGAACGAGCGCCCGGCGATGAGCAGCGGATCGTCGACCTCGTCCGCCTGGCTCCCCGAGTGCGGCCCAGCAGCTGTCGCGACCACGTCGCTCATCCTCCTTGCACCGCCGTCAGGACCTCGACGCGTGCCCCGTCGAGCAGCACGACGCTGGCCCACAAGGACCGGGGTACGACGACGCCGTCGACCGCGACCGCGATGCCGGTGGTCGCTGCCGTGAGCAGCGCCACCGCATCCGCGACGACGCCGGCCCCGGGCAGCTCGCGTGGCTCGCCGTTGAGCCGTACCGAGGTCATGTCGATGCCTGAGCATGGCTGAACCGCAACGGTGAGAATGCCTGCAGCGCATCGGGTACGACGTCCTCGGTGACCACGGCCACCACGGCGTCCGCGGTCACGGGAGCGAGCAGGATGCCGTTGCGCCCGTGACCGGTGGCCATAACGAGACCGGCCACAGCGGTCGGACCGACCACAGGGGCGTTGTCCGGGGTCGCCGGGCGCAGCCCGCTCCACGCCTCCACGAACGTCAGCTCGCTGATGACCGGGAGCAGCAGCCGTGCATCACGCAACAGCTCCCAGACCCCACCGGCCGTGGGTCGGTCGTCGTAACCGGCCTCCTCCATGGTGGCCCCGACGACGACCTCGCCGTCCTCGCGCGGCACGAGGTACACGTGGGCACCGGCGACCGTGCCCCGCAGGGTCCGGCTGAGCACACCGGCACCGCGGTAGTCCGGCGGTGTCATGAGCCGTAGGACGGTGCCCCGGACCGGGCGTACCGGTGGTACGACGTCCTCGGGCAGCCCAGCCAACAGCGGTGACCACGAACCGGCAGCGACCACGACGTGCTCGCCCCGTAGCCCCGACCCGTCTGCGAGCCGCACGCCGCTGACCCGCAGGGCCGCCGACGGACCGGTCGTCTCGATCCGCTCGACCGTCGTGGCCAGCAGGCGTACCCCGGACCGCTGGCACGCCGCGATCAGGGCGGCGACGGTGAGCCGGTTGTGCGCGCTGCGGTCCGCGGCGAGCAGCCCGCCTCGGACGTCGGGGGCGAGCAGCGGCTCCAGCCTGCGGCACTCGCGCCCCGACAGGGAGTGCAGCGTCAGCCCGAGGCGGGCCCCGTAGGCGGCGAAGCGGTCGAGCTCGGCCTTGTCGCCGGCGTCGTGCGCCACCACAAGGGTGCCCTGCTCTCGCAGGCCCGGATCGCACCCGGAGGCCGTGGCGAGCTCGGCGGCGTACGACGGCCATCGCGCGGCACCGGCCAGTCCTAGTCGCAGCTGCTGCTCCTCGCCGTAGGACGCCTCGGTCGTGGGAGCGAGCATCCCGGCGGCCGCCCAGGACGCGCCGTGGCCGGGGTCGGGGTCGACCAGTGCCACGCTCAGGCCGCGCTCGGCCAGGCGCCAGGCACAGGACAGGCCAATGACCCCGGCACCGACGACAACGACGTCACAGGAGCTGGGGACGCCGGGCGCGGTGATCCGGGTGGGATGACTGGACATGTCACTTCCTCCGCCGGGGCCAGCCGGATCAGGTTCGTCCGGTCGATGGCGATGCGCCCGAGGCGCGGGGCCACCCTCTCAGCCGCGCCGTACCGCGGCTCCCGGGGACGCCGACCAGTCTACGCCGCCGCCGTGGTGCCAGCGCCTGCCGGCGCGGTGCTGCCACCCCCTGCATGCGCAGTGATGTCGGCGCCTGCCGGCGCAGCGATGTCGGCGCCTCCCGGCGCAGCGATGTCAGCGTCTGCCGGCGCGGTGGTGCCAGCGTCTGCCGGCGCGGTGTTGGATGGCGGGGTGGTGAGCAGGGCCGAGCGGGTGGAGCGACTGGCGGCGGCGCGGCTCTACCTCTGTACTGACGCACGTTCCGGACCCGGTGACCTCGAGGCGTTCCTGGATGCGGTTCTGACCGGGGGCGTCGACGTGGTCCAGCTGCGTCAGAAGGGCATGGAGGCCGCTGACGAGCTCGCGGCGCTGGACGTCGTGGCGCGGGCCTGCGCTCGTCATGGCGCCCTTGTCGCGGTCAACGACCGCGCCGACATCGCATACGCCTGCCAAGCGGACGTGCTCCACCTGGGCCAGGACGATCTCCCGGTCCACGTGGCCCGGGAGATCGTCGGCGCCGACATGCTCATCGGCCGCTCCTCGCACGCCGCCACCGAGTCCGATGCCGCGATGGTCCAGGACGGTGTCGACTACGTCGCAGTCGGTCCCTGCTGGCCCACGCCCACCAAGCCGGGTCGTCCGGCGCCCGGTCTGGGGCTGGTCCGGCACGTGGCGCAGCGATTCGGCGTCACCGACCGGCCGTGGTTCGCGATCGGCGGTATCGACACCGACACCCTGCCGCAGGTGCTCGAGGCCGGAGCCAACCGCGTTGTGGTGGTCCGGGTTCTGACGCAGGCCACCGACCCGCAGCGTGCCGCGCGGGCTCTGTCCCAAACGCTTCGGTCAGCGTCCTTCGGGGCAACCGCGAACGGTCCCGCTTCGAACGGCTCGGCCTGACGTGGGCCACGTCTCGTACCTCGCGGTGATCGTGTGCGTCGTGGTCGCCTCGAGCTGGCTCGAGGTGGCCCTGCGCACCCGCGTCTACACGCGGTGGCGCCGGCTCGCCCTGACAGTGCTGCCGGTCCTCGTCCTCTTCGTCGGCTGGGACGTCTACGCCGTTGCGGCCGGTCACTGGCACTTCGACGCGAGCCGGATCATCGGGTTGCACGTGGCCGGCGTCCCTGTGGAGGAGGTGCTGTTCTTCCTCGTCGTCCCGATCGCCGCGGTGCTGACGTTGGAAGCGGTGCGGTCTGCGACCGGCTGGGAGGTCGGCGACGAGCTGTCAGGTGAGTGCGTCGACGGGGTCCGTTCGACCCGTGGGGGCGGGCCGTGACCTACACGCAGCTCGCGGTCGTCGCAGTGGTCGTCGTCATCGCGCTCGATCTCGCCATCGTGAGGACGAACCTTTTGCGCCGTAAGGTGTTCTGGACGTCGTACGCCATCATCCTGGGCTTTCAGCTGCTCACGAACGGGGTGCTTGCCGGCACCGGCACCGTTCGGTACGACGGCGCCGACATCCTCGGGCCCTCGATCGCGCCCGGGGCCTCGCCGCCGTTCGTGGGGGCGGGCCGCATCGCCTACGCGCCGGTCGAGGACGTGCTGTTCGGGTTCGCGCTCGTCGTGCTCACCCTGGTCATCTGGGTGGCCTGGGGCCGCTGGGGCTGCCAACGCACCCCGTATGCCGGGCCACCGCGAGTCGATCGGTTCACTCCGCCTCGCTCCCGCGACGGCGCCGCGCGGTGACCAGAGCGTCCGACGCCGCGGGCGCGACCGAGCAGTCCGCGGCCGACCAGGCAGGACCGACGCCGGATCCAGGTGCTCGACGTCCCCCGACCCTTCGGCGCCGTATCGGCGTGCTGCTCGGTGGTGAGCGCCTGCCGTGGGTGATCGCACTGGTCTTCGCCGTGGCGTACTCGATGTACGCGATCCTTCGCCAGCTCAACATCATGACCGGCGGCTACGACCTCGGCATCTTCGACCAGGCGATGCAGGGGTACGCGAGGTTCCAGGCGCCGGACGTGCCGCTCAAGGGGCTGCACTACAACATTCTCGGTGACCACTTCCACCCGATCATCGCGTTGCTGGCGCCGCTGTACTGGATCTGGTCCGACCCGCGGATGCTGCTCGCGGCCCAGGGCCTGCTGCTCGCGCTGTCGGTGGTGCCCGTCTGGCGGTTCACCCGGCGCCGGCTCACGCACGGCCAGACGACGCTGGTGGTGCTCGCGTACGCCCTGAGCTGGCCGCTGCAAGGCATGGTGGACTTCGACTTCCACGAGATCGCGTTCGCCGTGCCGCTCATCGCGTTCATGATCGACGCGCTGGATCGCAAGGCGTACCGCTGGATGGCTGCCTGTGCCTTCGTCCTGCTCTTCGTTCGGGAGGACATGGGCCTGGTGGTCGTGATGCTCGCCGTGGTGCTGTTGCTGCGAAAGAAGTTCTGGCTGGCACTGGGCATGGCTGCGATGGGGGTCGCGGGGTACCTGCTGGCCACGGCCGTCGTCATCCCGGCGTTCTCGCAGAACGGGTCGTTCGCCTACTGGACCTACGACGCACTTGGTCCGAACCTGCCCAGCGCGCTCGGGCATCTGGTGTGGCACCCGATCGACTCGGCCCGGATCTTCTTCACCCCGCTGATCAAGACCACGACGCTGCTGTGGACGTTCGGTTCAACGACGATGTTCCTCTCGCTCTTCTCCCCGTACGTCCTGTTGACGCTCCCACTCCTGGCGCAGCGGATGTTCAGCTCGCGAGAAGCGCTGTGGGGAACCGAGTTTCACTACTCCTCCGTCCTCGCTCCGATCGTTTTCATGGGTGCGATCGACACGCTCGGCCGGCTCGTGCACCGGTTCTCTGTGAATGGCAGGTGGGTCACCGCATGGGCCGCCGTGGTCCTGGCGGTGACGGTCGTCGGAAGCATCTTCGGCCAGACGATGTACCCGCTGGGACGGTTGGTCACGGGGGAGGCGTGGCAGAGCTCGCCGCGCAGCCGGTCCCTGTCGGCGATCCTTCCGCTGATCCCCGGGGGCGTGTGCGTCGAGGCCGACGACCGGGCGGTCCCGCAACTCACCCATCGCGACTACGTCACGAACCCGACCATCCCCGGCCCCCGCTCCACGTGGCTGCTGCTGGACCTGTCCCAGCACGAGACCGGTTACCTGGGGCCCGAGCCGAACGCGTACCTGAAGGT
>JBDTDW010000219.1:0-2574 GCA_039922855.1 Candidatus Nanopelagicales bacterium
GGCGCTGGAGTCCTTCCGCGATCTGTACGACTTCGCGCTCGACCCGTTCCAGCTCGAGGCGTGCCGGGCGCTGGAGGCCGGGGAGGGCGTGCTCGTCGCCGCACCGACCGGGGCGGGCAAGACGGTCGTCGGCGAGTTCGCGGTGCACCTGGCCCTGCGGCAGGGCCGCAAGTGCTTCTACACCGCGCCGATAAAGGCCCTGTCGAACCAGAAGTTCCGGGACATGGTCGAGCGGTACGGCGCGGAACGGGTCGGCCTGCTGACAGGGGACAACTCCGTCAATGGGGAGGCCCCGATCGTCATCATGACGACCGAGGTCCTGCGCAACATGCTCTACGCCGGGTCCTCGACGCTGCGCGACCTGAGCCATGTGGTGATGGATGAGGTGCACTACCTGGCCGACCGGTTCCGCGGTGCGGTCTGGGAGGAAGTGATCATCCACCTGCCGGACTCGGTCGCCGTGGTGGCCCTGTCGGCCACGGTGAGCAACGCCGAGGAGTTCGGGGACTGGCTCTCGACCGTACGAGGACGGACCCGGGTGGTCGTGGAGGAGCACCGCCCGGTGCCGCTGTGGCAGCACGTGATGGCCGGCAACCGGCTCTACGACCTGTTCGTCGACGACGCACGCCACCGGGTGAACCCCGAGCTGATCCGGCTGGCGCGGGAGGACACCCGGATCAACAAGTCGATGCGCGACACCCGCCGCGACGACACCCGTCGGGGCGGTGGATCGCGGCCCGGGCGCGGCGGTTCCAGACCGCGCTACGTCAACATCCCCCGACGCTGGGAGGTCGTCGAGCGGCTGCAGCGCGAGCAGCTGCTGCCGGCCATCACGTTCGTGTTCAGCCGTGTGGGGTGCGCCGCCGCGGTCGAGCAGTGCCTGACCGCCGGGTTGCGACTGACCTCGACCGAGGAACGCCTGCAGATCCGCGCCATCGTGGCGCGCCGTACCGCCGACCTGGCCCCGGAGGACCTCGGCGTCCTGGGGTACGACGCGTGGCTGGACGGGCTCGAACGCGGGTTCGCCGCACACCATGCCGGGATGCTGCCCACGTTCAAGGAGACCGTCGAGGAGCTGTTCCAGCTCGGTCTTGTCCGCGCCGTGTTCGCCACCGAGACACTGGCACTGGGCATCAACATGCCGGCCCGCAGCGTCGTTCTCGAGAAGCTGGTGAAGTGGAACGGTGAGACCCACGCCGAGATCACCGCGGGGGAGTACACGCAGCTGACCGGACGGGCGGGGCGACGCGGCATCGACATCGAGGGCAGCGCCGTCGTCGTGTGGCACCAGGGGTTCGACCCGTCGGCGCTGGCCGGGCTCGCCTCGACCCGCACGTATCCGCTGCGCTCCTCGTTCAAGCCCTCGTACAACATGGCCGTGAACCTGGTCGGTTCGGTCGGCTGGCAGGCCGCCCGCGAGCTGCTCGAGACCTCGTTCGCGCAGTTCCAGGCCGACCGCGCCGTCGTCGGGATGGCCACGCAGGTTCGCAAGCAGCAGGAGGCCGCGGCCGGCTACCGCGAGGCGATGACGTGCCACCTCGGCGACTTCGAGGATTACGCGCGGCTGCGTCGCACCCTGACCGAGCGGGAGCGCCAGCTGGCTAGGGAGGGCAACGCGCGGCGGCGAGCGGCAGCAGCAGAGTCGCTGGAGCAGCTGCGACCCGGCGACGTGATCGTCGTCCCCACCGGTCGCCGGTCGGGCCCGGCGGTACTCCTGGACCCCGGCGTGTCCGAACGGGATGACCCCAAGCCACTCGTGCTGATGCTCGACAAGTCGGTGAAACGGCTGGCAGTCACGGACTTCCCCGATCCGGTGGGCGCCCTGCTGCGGCTGCGGATCCCGAAGTCGTTCAGCGCGCGGTCTGCCAACTCCCGGCGTGAGCTCGCCGCGGTGCTGCGCGACCGTACCGCCGACCTCACCTGGGACAAGCCGGCCCGGGACGGGTCTGGCGCAGCTGAGGACGCCCGGATCGCCGAGCTGCGTACCCGCATCCGCCGACACCCGTGCCACGGGTGTGACCAGCGTGAGGACCACGCCCGCTGGGCAGAGCGACTCTGGCGCCTGTCCGCAGAGACGACGTCGTTGGAGCGCCGCGTCGACACCCGCACCAGCTCGATCGCGCGCCAGTTCGACCAGGTGTGCACCATCCTCGCCGAGCTCGGTTACCTCACGACGGCCGACGCCGCCGCGGAGGTCTCCACCTCCGGTCGGATGCTGCAGCGGCTTTACACCGAGCTGGACCTGCTGGCCGCCGAGTGCCTGCGCGACGGGATCTGGGAGGGGTTGAGCGTTCCCGAGCTCGCGTCGTGCGCCTCGCTTCTGGTGTTCGAGTCCCGTACCGCCGACGGCGAGGGCACCGCCGCGCGACTGCCCGGCGGCGCGGTCCGTGACGTCGTCACCCGGACCGCGAAGCTCTGGGACCAGCTCGCCGAGCTCGAACGCGACCACCGGGTGCAGTTCCTGCGCCCGGTCGACGCCGGGTTCGCGTGGGCCGCTTACCGCTGGGCGTCCGGCGACGAGCTGGAGTCGGTGCTGCGCGACGCCGACCTCGCTGCCGGAGACTTCGTGCGCTG
>JBDTDW010000220.1:0-5642 GCA_039922855.1 Candidatus Nanopelagicales bacterium
GACGTCTGGTTCCTGGAGAAGCTCGCCCACTTCGACCGCGAGGTCATCCCCGAGCGGCGCATGCATGCCAAGGGATCCGGCGCGTTCGGGACGTTCACGGTGACCAACGACATCACCCGCTACACCACGGCGAAGATCTTCTCCGAGGTCGGAAAGAAGACCGAGATGTTCGCCCGGTTCTCCACGGTGGCGGGTGAACGCGGTGCTGCCGATGCCGAGCGTGACATCCGGGGTTTCGCGGTGAAGTTCTACACCGAGGAGGGCAACTGGGACCTTGTCGGCAACAACACGCCGGTATTCTTCTTCCGTGACCCGCTGAAGTTCCCCGACCTGAACCACGCGGTCAAGCGCGACCCGCGCACCAACCTGCGCAGCGCCAAGAACAACTGGGACTTCTGGAGCTCGCTGCCGGAGTCGCTGCACCAGGTCACGATCGTCATGAGCGACCGCGGCATCCCCGCGACGCTGCGCAACATGCACGGTTTCGGTTCGCACACGTTCAGCTTCGTCAACGCCGGCGGCGAGCGGTTCTGGGTGAAGTTCCACCACCGCTGCCAGCAGGGCATCAAGAACCTCACCGATGCGCAGGCCGCAGACCTGGTCGGCCAGGACCGTGAGAGCCACCAGCGTGACCTGGATGACTCGATCGAGCGCGGCGACTACCCGAAGTGGAAGCTGTGCGTGCAGATCATGCCCGAGGCCGATGCTGCGACGGTCCCGTACCACCCGTTCGACCTGACAAAGGTCTGGCCCAAGGGTGACTACCCGCTCATCGAGGTGGGTGAGTGGGAGCTGAACCGCAACCCGGACAACTACTTCGCCGACGTCGAGCAGGCAGCATTCAACCCAGCCAATGTCGTACCGGGCATCGGCTTCTCGCCCGACAAGATGCTGCAGGGTCGGTTGTTCTCATACGGAGACGCGCAGCGTTACCGGCTCGGCGTGAACCACCACCAGATCCCCGTCAACGCGCCGAAGAACCCGACGAACAGCTTCCATCGTGACGGTGCGATGCGCGTCGACGGCAACCACGGGAGCACCTTGGCCTACGAGCCGAACAGCTACGGCCAGTGGCAGGAGCAGCCGGCCTACCGTGAACCGAGCCAAGAGGTCGGTGGCGTCGCGGACCGCTGGAACTTCCGCGACGACGACGACGACTACTTCTCCCAGCCGCGTCGGTTGTTCCAGAACATGAACGACGAGCAGAAGCAGGCATTGTTCGACAACACCGCGCGGGCGATCAACGGTGCCCCCCAGGAGATCGTCGATCGTCACGTCGGCAACTGCACGGCGTGCGACCCCGCGTACGGCGAGGGCGTCGCGAAGGCTATCGCTGCGCTCGGCTGACCACTCACCCGATGCCCGGGCCGGAACGATCCGGCCCGGGCATCGGTTTGACCCGGCTCGCTGGCACCCGTCATCCTGACCGGGCACAAGGGCCGCCCGTACGTCACGGGCTCAACGCGCGCCGGGATGGGTTGGGACGGTGCGCCCGACCCGCGTGCCCCATGTGCGCCAGGAAGGCCGGTACGTGAGCGCCCTTCGTGCCTACCGGGCACTGCCCGCCGCCTCCGGCGTGTGGTTCCTCGTCGTCGCGCTGCTGGGCCGGCTGCCGTCGGCCATGAGCCAGATCGGGTCCTTGCTCCTGGTGAGCCACACGACCGGTTCACTGGCGGCCGGCGGGGCGAGCGCGGCGACCCTGGCGCTCGGCCAGGCGATCGGAGGCCCGGTTGTGGGCCGCCTCGCCGATCGCACCGGGCACCGCACGGTCGGCGCGGTCATCGCGGTGCTGCAGGTGATCGCGATCGTCGGGCTCGTCGCTCTGGCCAACGCCGATGCGGCTCTGCCTGCGGTCCTGGCTTCCGGGTTCGTGGTCGGACTCACGGTGCCGCAGATCGGGCCACTGGCGCGGGCACGGTGGTCCGGCCTGATCGCTTGCGGTCGAGCGCCTGCCTCTGTGTTCGGGACCGCGATGAGCTACGAGGGCGCCGTCGACGAGACGACATACGTGCTGGGCCCGGCCCTTGTCGGCGTCGTCGTCGCTGTCTACTCCCCGCAGGCGGCGATGCTGCTCGCGGCGGCGCTCACCGCGGTATTCGCCTTGGCCTTCGCGCTGCACCCCACCGCGAGCCTTGTGCCCCACCACGACGACATCACCGACGCGCCGCTCGAACGAGAGCGGGACGTGCCCTCACTGTTGCTGCTGAGCCTGATCCTGCTGTGTGTCGGCTGCTTCTTCGCCTCCGTGCAAGCCGGGGTCACCTCGATCGCGATTTCGTCAGGCTCGGAAGGATCGGCCGGAATCATCTACGGGGTGATGGGCCTGACGAGTGCGACGGCTGGCTTGCTCACGCCTGTTCTTCCACAGCGGTTCCAGCTCCCGGCACGCCTGACGGGTTTCCTGTGCCTGCTGCTGTTGTTCGTCACTCCGCTGGTCGCGATCGGAGCCACCGGCTCGTTGTCGCTGGTCGCACTGGGCCTCGCTGTGGCGCTGGCCGGAGTGGCAGTGGCGCCGTCCCTGATCACGGCGTTCTCGCTCGGGGAGCGGACGGTGTCCCCCTCGCAGGTCTCCTGGGCGATGACGATGCTGTCATCCGGAATCGTCCTCGGATATGCGATCGCAGCGTTGACGGCCGGGATCCTCGCCCAGCAGCACGGTGCGATCGGGGCCTTCTCCGTCACGTTCGGCGCCGTGGTGACCGGGGCCCTGCTATCGGTGCTGGGGCGGCGCCGCTTCACCGCACTCGTCACGCGGGAGACGTCGACGGAAAGGCTGATCTGGACATAGTGCAACGCCAGCAGTCGACTTCGCGCAAGTTCTGTCGGACAGGAGGGGTGCTGTGACGTGGGCACTGCTCGGCGTGGTGGCGACGTCGGTGTGTTACGGCGTGGGCAGCATCTTGCAAGCGGTCGCGGCCCGACGGGTCGCCACGATCACCGGCCTGGCGCCCGGGATGCTGCTACGTCTGGTGCGACAGGGGCCATACCTGGCAAGCCTGCTCCTGGAGGGCTTCGGTTTCCTGGCGTCGGTCGTGGCGCTGCGCA
Organism: Candidatus Nanopelagicales bacterium; assembly: GCA_039922855.1. Taxonomy (GTDB): domain Bacteria; phylum Actinomycetota; class Actinomycetes; order S36-B12; family CAIYMF01; genus JAFIHG01. Next base: position 3,046 of record JBDTDW010000220.1, read on the forward strand.
CGTTGCCGTTGTTCCTGGTCGAGTCAGCGGTCGCCTCGAGTGTGGGGGTCACCGCCGTTGTCGCCGTGAAGGTCCTCGGAGCCCGACTGCGCACTCCGGAGCTGCTCGCGCTGGCAGGCCTGGCCCTCGGGTTGGTATTGCTCGCGGTCACCGCGGAGCCGGGGAACGGCAATGCGCTGACAGGGTCCGGCTCCTGGGTGCTGCTCGCGGGCGTGGCAGTAATTGGGGTGGCAGGACTCGGCCTGGCTCGACTGCGGGGGCGATGGGGTGCGGTGGGTCTGGCGGCAGCCTCCGGGGCGGCATTCGGCGGCCTGGGGATCGCGGCCCGGGTGCTCGTCGTCCCGGATCCGTTGTGGGAGCTGGTGCTCTCGCCCACTGTGTGGTCACTCATCGGGTACGGGATCCTCGGGATGGCGCTCTTCGCGATGTCCCTGCAGCGCGGTTCGGTCACCGCAACAGCCGCCGTGGCATTCAGTGTCGAGACCGTGCTGCCGGCCGGGATCGGACTGGCGTTTCTCGGCGACGCAGCGAGGCCCGGGCTTGCGCCGATCGCCACCCTCGCATTCGTGCTGACGCTCGCGTGTGCGGTTACCCTCGCCCGGTTCGCCGAGCCCGAGCCAGGTCTGGCCGCCGAGCCGGCGGACGCACCCGAGGTGTGAGGGGGAGTCGGCGTGGATGGTCGACGACGCGGGACTCAGGTGCAGCGGGCGAGGATGAGCTGGGCGTAGGCGCGAGCGCAGGTCACCAGCTCGTCCACCGGCACGCGCTCGTCCGCCGCGTGAGCCAGGCCGACGTCGCCCGGGCCATACTGCAGCGTGGCGATCCCGGCCCCCGCATAGTGCCGCAGGTCCGATCCGTACGGCGCACCGAGCGCGCGTGGCCGGCGCGCACCGGCGCCCACTGCGGCCGTCGACATCTGGTCCGCAATCTCGTGACCGGTGGGCATGCGCCCGGACGCGAACCGGCCGCCGGGCCAGGTGATGCGTACCGGATGCTGCGCGAGCCACGGGTCGGCATCGCACATCGCGGCGAGAGCTGCCTCGAACTCCCCCTGTGCGGCATGCATGTCCTCGCCGAGACGGACGCCGTACCGGCCCTCGAGCACCGCCAGGTCGGGAACAGTTGAGGCCCAGTCACCGGCGGCGACCTTGCCCACCGAGATCGGGTACGCGATGTCGAGGTGGGCCATGAGATCGTCGGGCGCTTCGTTGCGCCGGGTCTGGAGAGCACGTACGGCATCCAGCACTGCCGGCAGCTTCTCGACTGCCGAGACCCCACGGGTGGGCGTGGAACCGTGAGTAGCCAGGCCTGGGACCTCCAGCCGGAACGTCAGCGCCCCGCCGTTCGCCACGACGAGCTCACCGTTCGTGGGCTCGGCGATGACGCACGACTGACCGCGGTGGCCGCGCCGGAGAGTCGCCCAGGCGCCGAGCCCGCCGTCCTCCTCTGCGCTGACCGAGTGCACGGCGAGACCGCGGGTCAGCCCGGCGCCGCCGTCGCGTACCGACCTCACGGCGGCCAGGATCGCAGCTACCCCGCCGAGCATGTCGCACGTCCCGCGGCCGATCGCGTTGCCGGTCCGTACCTGCATCGCGAACGGGTCGCCGGACCAGGCTGCCCGGTCACCCGGCGGCACGACGTCGGTGTGCCCGGCCAGGATCAGGGCCGGATCGGGGCTGCCCCAACTGCCGACGACTCCGAGGGCAGTGGTGCGCTCCACCTCCATCCCGGGGAAGTCGCTCTCCTGCTTGGCCTTCGCGACATCGATATCCCAGCAGTCGACGACGGCCCCCAGTTCCTCCAGGCGCTGTGCCACCCACTGCTGGATTGCAGTCTCTCCGGAAGATCCCCCGACGCTGGCAAAGGCCACGAGCGTGGTGAGGTCGGCAAGGATCGCGTCCTCGTCGATGCGGACGTCGAGCTGCTCGGTCTGGTTGTCGGTCATGGCCATGCACTCTTGCAGGTCTGCACCCTCACCCGACAAGCACCACAGCCGCAGCACCGGTCTCGTGTCGGCGGGTGATCGACATCGGTGGATCGCTGTGCCACTCTGTGCCGACCATGGCGGTCATCGAGGTCATTCAGGCGCACAAGTCATATCGGCGGGTGCGCAAACCGCCCACGATGGCCGTCGATGGCCTCGATCTGCTGGTCGAGCAGGGTGGCGTACACGGGTTCCTGGGCCCGAACGGGTCGGGCAAGACCACCACGATCCGGATGCTGCTCGGGCTCGTGCGCCCTGACTCCGGCGAGCTCCGCATCTTCGACCAGGCGGTCCCGGAGTGTCTGCCGCAGGTGATCGCGGACGTCGGCGCGCTGGTGGAGACGCCGCTGTTCTATGCGCGCTTCTCCGGCCGGCTCAACCTGACCTTGCTGGCCGACGTCGCCGGGGTCCCCGCCGCCCGGGTCGAGGAGTGTCTGGAGCTCGTCGATCTCCGTGACCGCGCCGCCGACCGGTTCAAGGGATATTCGCTGGGGATGAAGCAGCGACTGGGTATCGCGGCGGCGCTGCTGAAGAACCCACGGCTGCTGATCCTCGACGAGCCGACCAACGGCCTGGACCCCGCGGGGATCCGTGAGGTCCGCGAGCTGATCCG
>JBDTDW010000221.1:0-4065 GCA_039922855.1 Candidatus Nanopelagicales bacterium
CGCACCGCTTGACCTTGAGCTGCTTGGCCATGAACTGTGCCGCTGCCGCACCCTGGTAGTCGTCAGTGGTGATGACGCGGGCGTAGTTGCGCGGGTTGCCCGGCGCCGGGTAGTAGATGTCCGGCTCGCCTGGGTTCCAGGCCTTCGTCAAGCCGGGGTTGGTGTTGGCGTTGGACACCATGAGCATGGGCCCGTTCGGGTCCTGGTTCAGCACCGGCACCTCGATCTTGGCGCAGCCCGAGTTGTACGTGCCCATGACCGCAACTTCTTGGGCGTTCGCCACGTGGGCCTGCGCGTTGGCTGCGCACGTCGCATCGTCCCAGGCACCCTTGGCGGCGGTGGAGTCGTCATACGGCTTGAGCTGGATGTTGTAGTTGCCGACCTTGTCGCCGATCTGGTCCAGGTAGAGCTGGATCGCCTGGTTGGTCGCGTTCGATGCGTCCTTGGACGCGCCCTGCAGCGGCAGGTCCGTGGAGATCACGAGGGTCTGTCCCCCGCCTCCGCCACTTCCGGTGCTGCCACTGCCACTGCTGCTGCCGCAGGCCGCGAGCGCCATGGCGCCCACAACGACGACGGCTCCGACTTGGTAAGCCTTTGCCATTTCCCGTCCTCAAACTGGTCCGTGAACCCGGCCTACCCGGGTCATCGACCGGCGGAACGTACCACTGCGGGAAGCGCCCTCGGGGACCGTGACGCTCGGTCGACACCGGACTGAGACACAAGCGTTAGCGGCTCGTCGTCCAGCCGAGACACAGTCAGGACCCGGTTGCCGACCCGGAGCCGGTGTCGTCGAGAACAAGACGGGCCACCTCGCGCATCGACAGCCGGCGGTCCATCGCTGCCTTCTGCAGCCATCGGAACGCGTCAGGCTCGGACAACTTGTAGCGGATCTGCAGTAGCGACTTGGCTCGATCGAGCAACTTGCGCGTCTCGAGCCGCTCGTCGAGGTCTGCGATCTGGGACTCCAGCTCGCACTGCTGGGCGTGGCGCGACACAGCGATCTCGATCGCCGGTACCAGGTCGGCCTGGGTGAACGGCTTGACGAGGTAGGCCATGGCCCCCGCGTCCCGGGCCCGATCCACAAGCTCACGCTGGCTGAACGCCGTCAGCATGATCACCGGCGCCAGGTGGGCCTGGGTGATCTGCTCAGCCGCGCTCACCCCGTCGAGCACCGGCATCTTGACGTCGAGGAACACCAGGTCCGGTCCCAGCTCGTGCGCCAGCCGGACCGCGGTCTCGCCGTCGGCCGCCTCCCCCACCACGTCGTAGCCCTCGTCGCGCAGCATCTCGACGAGGTCCAACCGGATGATGGACTCGTCCTCCGCCACAAGGACCCGGAGGGCGGCAACGGCCTGCGGCCCGCGTTCGGTGGTGGAGGGCGCCATGCCCCTGAGCCTAGGGGAGCCGGTTCGAGCAGGACCCCGAGCGGGTAACCTGTGCCGGTCACGCCCCCGTGCTGGAACTGGTATACAGCATCGGCTCAAACCCGATGGCTCGAAAGGGATTGTGGGTTCGAATCCCACCGGGGGTACCCCGTGACAGGCTCGATCGCTGCGCCGGCTCACCCTTGGCGACGTGAACGGCAGCGCTGTCCGCCTACTGGTCCTGAGGAGAGCCGGCTTCCTCGGGTGGGCTGAACCGACCTTCGCGGGCACGACGGGTGAGGCTGAGGGCCGCTACTCGGCGCCGAGGTCCTGCTTGAGGGTCACTACGCGGGCCAGCAGGCCGTTGACGAACGTCGCGGACTCGCCGGTGGACAGGTCCTGGACCAGCGCTACCGCTTCGGAGATGGCGACGGCGTCGGGGGTCTGGTCGGCGTACAGCAGCTCCCAGACCCCGATCCGCAGCACGTTGCGGTCGACCGGTGGCATCCGCTCGAGAGTCCAGCCCTCGGAGTAGGTGCCGAGCAGCTCGTCGATGCGTTGCTGGTGATCCACGACCCCCTCGACCAGTTCGATCGTGTACTGGTTCAGGGGGCGGTCCGGGACCGACAGCGCTGCGGTGAGCACGTCGCGGGCCCCGATTTCGCGCAGGTCAGCCTCGTACAGGACGTCCAGCGCGCGCTTGCGCGCCTTGCTACGAGCCGACACGAGCTGCCCGCTAGTTGATCCGGCCGAGGTAAGACCCGTCTCGCGTGTCCACCTTGACCTTGGTGTTGTTCTCGATGAACAGCGGTACGGCGATCTCCGCGCCGGTCTCCAGCGTCGCCGGCTTCGTACCACCGGTGGAGCGATCACCCTGCAGGCCCGGTTCGGTGTACGTGATCGTCAGCTCGACCGAGGCGGGCAGCTCGACGTACAGGGCCAAGCCCTTGTGGGTGGCGACCATCGCGTTCTGGTTCTCGAGCAGGAACCGGCTGGTGTCCCCGACGACGTCGTCGCTGATGTGCAGCTGGTCGTACGTCTGGGTGTCCATGAAGACCCAGTCGGTGCCGTCGCGATAGAGGTACTGCATGTCGCGCTTGTCGACCGTGGCGGTCTCGATCTTCAGGCCGGCATTGAAGGTACGGTCCACCACCTTGCCGGACAGCACCTGCTTGAGCTTGGTGCGCACGAAGGCCGGGCCCTTGCCGGGCTTGACGTGCTGGAACTCGACGACGGTCCAGAGCTGGCCGTCGATGTTGAGCACCAGTCCGTTCTTCAGGTCGTTCGTGGTGGCCAAGGGTCTCTCCAGGTCGTGGTGGTCGGGCGGGGCGGTGCGGGCCAGGCGGTTGCGTACGTGCTAGCGGGTGCGGCCATTGATGGTCCCAGTCGCTTTGCGTTCGGGTGGTTCGGGGCGGGCGGTTGCGGGCTGGGAGGGCAGTTCCGCGTTGTCGGGCGGTCGATCAGAGGACGAGCAGCTCGCGAGTCGTCGTGGTGAGCGACTCAGGTCCGCCGGCGCGGACGACGAGCGTGTCCTCGATGCGGACACCACCACGGCCGGGGAGGTAGACCCCGGGCTCGACGGTCACCGGAGTGCCGTCGGCCAGGTTACCCGTCCCCGCGTAGCCGATCGTCGGTGCCTCATGGATGTCGAGGCCGACGCCGTGGCCCAGGCCGTGCCCGAAATGCTCCGCGTGCCCGGCGGCGGCGATGATCGAGCGGGCGGCGTGGTCCACGTCACGTACGTCGACACCGACGGCCAGGGCCGCAACCCCGGCCAGCTGCGCCTGCGCCACGAGGTCGTAGATCTCGCGCTGCCAGTGCGCCGGCTCGGCACCGACCACAAAGGTACGGGTCTCGTCGGCGTGGTAGCCATCGCACAATGCACCGAAGTCGATCTTCAGTAGGTCTCCTGCGGCGATGGGGCGGTCGGTCGGGCTGTGGTGCGGGATCGCGGAGTTGGGGCCGGCGGCCACGATGGTGTCGAAGGAGATGGCCTCGGCGCCGAGGTCCAGCATCAGCGCGTCAAGCCGGCGGGCCACCTGCCGCTCGGTCATGCCGGCCCGTACCTCGGTGCAGACCTGCGCGAGCGCGGCGTCGCTGATGCCGCATGCCTGCGCCAGCAGGGCCAGCTCGTCCGCGTCCTTGACCGTACGCAGCGCCTCGACCAGTCCGGCGGTACGGACCAACGTCAGTGCGTCCTGTCGGCCGGCGGGCGCGGTTGGGTCGGGCCTTTCGCCCGGGCCCGAGGACGTGGTCGTGCCGACTTGATCGGTCTGGAGCTGGTCGTATGCTGCGACGCTGAGTCGGTCGGCTTCGAAGCCGAGCCGGGAGATGCCGGCCTCGCGGGCGTACGACGCCATGGCCGCAGCGCAGTCGCGGTTCAGGACCAGCTCGAGGTCGGGGCTCTGCAGCCCGCTCTGGGTCAGGTAGCGAAAGTCAGTGCCGAGGCGGTCCAGGGCCGGGTCAGCAGTGACGAGCACTGCGCCGTTCGACCCGGTGAAACCGGTCAGATAGCGCACGTTCGTCAGGTAGGTCACCAGCAGAGCGTCGAGCCCGGCCGTACCCAGCTGCTCGCGCAGCCTCCCGCGCCTGCCTGAATAGTCCACCACTCACCGTGCCCCTTCATCGACGTCACTCACGCCATTGTCGTTTCAAGCCCGGATTTGCGCCGTGAGACGACAACAGCGTGAGTGACGTCAAG
>JBDTDW010000222.1:0-6442 GCA_039922855.1 Candidatus Nanopelagicales bacterium
ACCCGTACTTCGAACGCCTCGAGCCGACCATCTGGGACGAGCCGGGGACGTACGTCACAACTGACGCGGAGTTCACTGCAACGCGGAGCATGGAGTGGAACCATGGCGTGGGTGAGATCGTGTCAGCCCTGTTGGACGCCGGACTGGCGTTGACGATGCTCGAAGAGCACGACAGCGTGCCGTGGGACGCCTTGCCGGGGCAGATGGCGGCCGACTTCCTCGGTGAGTATCGGCTCGCCGAGCGGCCTTGGCGGCTGCCGTGCTCGTACACCCTGCAGGCGGTCAAGCCATCATGACGACGTCGGCGCCGGTACGGACGTCAGGGTGGAGCGGCGCGGTGAGCGGGCTGCTGCCCGGCTACTTCGCCCTCGTCATGAGCACCGGGATGGTGTCGATCGGTCTGAATCTGCACGACTGGCACGCCGCATCGGTGGTGCTGCTGTGGTTGTCGGTGATGTGCTTCGTCATTCTTCTCGTCGCGACCGTCCTGCGCTTCCTGCATCATCGACCGGCTTTGGTCAGCGACCTGACGAACCCGGAACGCGCGTTCGGGTTCTTCACGTTCGTGGCCGCTGTCGACGTGATCGGAACCCGCCTGGTCATCGACGGCCACAACAACCTCGCCGGCCTCCTGCTCGCAGCGGCGCTGGCGGTGTGGCTGGTGCTCGGGTACGTCATCCCCGTGGTGGCCGTGCTCGGTCGTCGGGAACGCCCGGTCATCAACCACACCAACGGGACCTGGTTCATCTGGGCCGTGGCCAGTCAGTCAGTGACGGTGCTTGCTGCCACCTTGGAGCCCACCGGTGTCCCAGGCACCAACCTGCTCGCGCTCATCGCGGTGTTCTCCTGGTCGATCGGTGTCTTCCTCTACGCGGTCGTGGGCATCCTGCTCATCGTCCGGCTCACGGTCTACCCGTTCGGGCCGAAGGACATCCATCCCCCGTACTGGGTCGCGATGGGCGCCACCGCCATCACGGTCCTCGCCGGCTCCCGCATCGTCGCGATGGAGCAGGCACCCACCGTGGCCGTGACTCGCGGGCTGGTCGCCGGGCTGGCACTGCTGTTCTGGTGCTTCGGGACCTGGCTGATCCCGGCGCTGCTGGCCATCGGCTGGTGGCGCCACATCACCCACCACATCCCGATCCGGTACGAGCCGGCCTGGTGGAGCTTGGTCTTCCCGGTCGCGATGTACGGCGTCGGCAGCCACTACCTCGGGGTCGCCGACCACCTGCCCATCGTCGCCAGTGTCGGCGACGTCGTGATCTGGGTCGCCGTGGCTGTCTGGGCGGTCACGTTCGCTGCGATGCTCGCCCACCTCTGGCGCACCCTCGTCGCGTCGAAGTGAGGCTGCCGTGGTGCGTTCCGTGGCCATGGCATCAACACACCACCGCACGCGCCTTCCGACGCTCGTCGCGCAGCGCCTCAGGGGCCCTGGTGGATGACCACAGGCAGGACGGCGACGGCGCCTGACTCACGCAACAGGGCGCCGGCCAAGGCGGCACTCCAGCCGGTGCGCCAGGTGTCGTCCACGAGAAGCACGACGGCACCGGCCGGCACCGGGCCGGACAACTGAAGCGCCGGTTCCAGGGCTCGGGCTCGGGCGGCGGGTGAGAGGTCGCGTCCAGGTGCCGGGCCGGAAACGGCCAGCACGTCCACCAGAGGCAGCCGGCCCACCTCGGCCAAGTACACAGCGAGCCCGCGCACCAGCCGCGGTCGCCGACGAGCGGGGATCGGCACCACCACGGTCGGGCGCTGCGCCCAGTCCCGGCGCCACCGGGCGAGCAGCACCACCGTTGCTGCCTGCAGCCAGTCAGGCGGTTCGGCATCGGGCGCACCTTCGGCCAACAGCGAGGCCACCTCCGGCCACGCCGGGTCTTCGGCGAACGCGAGCGCGCGGCCTGACTCGACCGCGACGCCAGCGGCGATCCGGCCCCGCCGTCCGGCCATCCCCGACGCCCACATCTTGCGCGGCTCGAGCACCACGTCCAAGCCCCGGAGATGCTCGCGGGCAGCGATAACCGCCTCCGGCTCGGGGCCCCGTGGCAGCGCGTACGGCAGCGCGCCGGTGCACACCGAGCAGCGCCCGCACCGGTAGTCCTCGGCCACCTCGTCGTCCAGCGCACGACGCAGGAACGCCTCAAGACAACCGGCGCCACGGGCGTACGCGCGCATCAGCTCAGCCTCCGCCCCACGAGCCGCGCGCAGGTCCGCGTAGCGCTGGCGGTCGAACGCCCACGGCGCGCCTGTCGCCGCCCACCCGTCGGCGCGACGCTCCACCGCCCCTTCGACGGCCAGCACCTTCACCAGAAGCTCGAGCCGAGTACGGCGGATGCCCGTCGTGGCCTCCAGCGACGGCACGCTGACCGGTCCCCCGGCGGCGCGCAGTGCGACGAGCACCTGTTCGGCATGGTCGGGGTCGGGGATGCTCGCGGTGGCGAAGTACTCCCAGAGCTGCTCGTCGGACTCTGCGGGCAGCAGCGTCACCACTGCGGTGTCCAGTGCGCGCCCTGCCCGTCCGATCTGCTGGTAGTAGTCGACCGGTGAGGCTGGGGAGCCCACGTGAAGGCAGAACGACAGGTCGGGCTTGTCGTAGCCCATACCGAGCGCCGAGGTCGCGACGACCGCCTTGATCTCGTTGCTGCGCAATGCATCCTCGATCCCCGCGCGGGTGTCGGAATCAAGGCGTCCGGAGTATGCCGCCACCCGGTGGCCGCGTGCGGCCAGGAACCCGGCGAGACGCTCGGACTCGGCCACTGTGAGCACGTAGACGATGCCCGAGCCCGGGAGGGAGCGCAGCGCCCCGTCGACCCACGCGTATCGCTCCAGCGGCGCGAGCCCGGGCAGCACCGACAGGTGCAGTGAGTCACGGGTCAGCTGCCCGCGCTGCACCAACGTGTCGGGGCCCAGCTGGGCGGCGACGTCGGCGGTGACCCGCTCGTTCGCGGTCGCCGTGGTCGCGAGGACCGGCAGGTCGGGGTTCGTCAGCAGAAGTCGGGCGATCCGTTGATAGTCGGGGCGGAAGTCGTGACCCCAGGAGGAGATGCAGTGCGCCTCGTCGATGACGAGCAGGCCGAGACCGGTCAGCAGCGGCTCGAGGACGGTCTCGGCGAACCGCGGGTTGGCCAATCGCTCCGGTGAGACCAGCAGCACGTCAACTGCACCCGTGCGGACGTCGGCCTCGATCTCGCGCCAGTCCTCGAAGTTCGCGGAGTTCAGTGTGACCGCCCGCAGACCGGCCCGAGCCGCGGCAGCGACCTGGTCGCGCATCAAGGCCAGGAGCGGGGACACCACCAGGACCGGGCCGCCACCGGAGTCGCGTACAGCCTTCGCAGCGATCCAGTAGACCGCCGACTTTCCCCACCCCGTGGCCTGCACCACGAGCACCCGGCGCCGGTCCACGACCAGCGCACGGGCGGCGGCGAGCTGGTCGTCGCGGACGCGGGCCGCCGGCCCAGCGAGCGCGGCAATCACCCGTGCCGCGGCCAGGTCCAGCGCCACGTCGTCCATCCGGTGAGTCTGGCCGATACCAACGACAGGGGCTGTGATCATGGGCGAGTGAGCTGTTCCGGCACGCAGCGCGCCCCGCCCACGAGTCCCGGGCGTCACCAGGGCGAGGGCTGAAAGTCCTTGAGGAAGCAGCCGAAAAGGTCCTCGCCGCGCTCCCCCCGCACGATCGGGTCGTACACGCGGGCAGCGCCGTCCACGAGGTCGAGCGGGGCGTGGAAGCCCTCCTCGTGCAGCCGTGCCTTCGTGGTGTGCGGGCGCTCGTCGGTGATCCAGCCCGTGTCGACGGCCGTCATCAAGATGGCGTCGGTCAGCATCTCCTGGGCACTCGTACGCGTCAGCATGTTCAGCGCGGCCTTGGCCATGTTCGTGTGCGGATGGCCCGGTCCCTTGTAGCGGCGGCTGAACTGACCCTCCATCGCGGACACGTTGACGACGTACTTGCGCCTGGCCGTCGCCGCCGCCAGGGCCGGACGCAGTCGGCTCACCAGCAGGAACGGGGCCGTGACGTTGCACAGCTGGACCTCGAGCAGCTCCAACGGGTCCACCTCGTGCACCCGCTCGGTCCAGCTGTTCACCGCGACGATGTCGGGGATGAGTCCGCCCGCGTCGATGGCCGTGCCCGCCGCCACCCGGTCCAGCCCGGATGATCCCGCGGTGAGCGCCAGCGCCGTGAGGGTGTGCGCCGCAACCTCCCGCTGCGGCAGAGCAGCGCTCAGCGCAGCAGGACCGTTCGAACTCACACTGCCGAGAACGAGCAGGTCCGGGCACCGACCGGCCGGGAGCACCGACTCCGCCTCGACGAGCTGGGAGTACGAGCCGGGGCTGCGGCGTACCGTCTGGGCGGCGTTGTTGATGAGGATGTCCAGCGGCCCCTGCTCGGCTACCGTCGCGGCCAGGTCCAGGACCTGTGCCGGGTCTCGTAGGTCCATCCCGACGATACGCAAGCGGTGCAACCACTTCTCGCTGTCCGGCATCGAGGCGAAGCGGCGTGCGGCGTCGTGCGGGAACCGGGTGGTGATCGTGGTGTGCGCACCGTCGCGCAGCAGCCGCAGTGCGATGTACATCCCGATCTTGGCCCGACCACCTGTCAGCAGTGCCCGACGCCCGGTGAGGTCCGTTCGGGCATCGCGCCGACCCCGGTTCAGCGCGGCGCACGACGGGCAGAGCTGGTGGTAGAACGAGTCGACGTCGCAGTACCGGGTCTTGCAGACGTAGCAGGAGCGTGGCCGTAACAGCTGACCCACCGTCTCGCTCTGCGCGGTGGCCGCCAGCGCGATACCGCGAGTCTCGTCGTCGATCCGGTTCGGAGCACCTGTTGCCGTCGCGGAGGTCACGGCCTCGTCGGCCGCTGTCACCGCGGCTCGCTTCTGCCGGCGGCGGCGCGCCTTGACCGACTTGAACAGTCCCGCCGTGGCCCGGCGTACGAGCTCAGCGTCAGGGTGGTCCACCGGGAGGCCCTCGAGCTCATCGAACACGCTCAGTGCCACGGCCATCCGTACCGGGTCCACGCCGGTGGCCTCCGGCCCGGTCGGGAGGGACTGCGCGTCCACGGTCATGTCGGTCACGTGCTGTTGTCCGTCCGGTCCGGGAGCATGGCCACACCGGAGTTTATCGGTGTCGGTTGCTGTCCCCGTCCCAGCGCCGACGGCGCGAGAACCTGGCGGTGGCCTCCGATGACTGGCTAGGCTGAACCTTCGTTCAACTCCTGGGAGGCTTCCGCATGTCCGACGCGGTCGCCGCGATGCTCCAGGCTCGTTCGGTTGCCGTCGTGGGTGCCAGCTCCCGGGTCGGCAGTTTCGGCGCCCGCATGGTGCACGAGGTCACCCGCAGCACCGCCCCGCTCGACGTGCACCTGGTGAACCCGCGATATCAGCAGCTGCACGGACGACGCTGCGTACCCACCCTCGACGACATCGAGGGGCCGGTCGACCTCGTCCTGCTGGGCGTCCCGGACTCGGCCCTGGAGGACCAGCTCACGCGCGCAGCACGACGCGGTGACAGGTCTGCTGTGATCTTCGGCAGCGTCGTGGAGCAGCCACAGCCCGGCCGACCTCACCTCACCGCGCGGCTCGCCACGATCGCGCGTGAAGCCGAGATGGCCCTGTGCGGTGGTGGTTGCATGGGATTCGTCAATGTCGGGTATGGGCTTCGCGCCATCGGGTACGTCGAGCGCGATGAGCTGCCGACCGGTCCGGTCGTTTTCCTCACCCATTCCGGTTCGGCGTTCTCGGCGATGCTACGAACCCGTCGGCGGATCGGCTTCACCCTGGCTGTGTCTTCTGGGCAGGAGCTCGTGACCACCACCGCCGACTACCTGCACCACGCTCTGGACACCGAGGGCACCGGGATCATCGCCATGCTCCAGGAGACCATGCGTGACACACCTCGCTTACGAACAGCCCTGGAACGCGCTGCAGCGCAGGACGTTCCAGTGGTCGCTCTCACGGTCGGCGGGTCGCCGGTAGGTCGGGAGATGGTCGCCGCGCACTCGGGTGCCATCGCCGGTGACGACGCGGCGTGGGAGGCGTTGTTCGACGCGTATGGTGTCCTGCGGGTACGTGATCTCGATGAGATGGCGGACACGCTGGAGCTGTTCGGGGCCGGGCGGCGCGCTGCCGCCGGCGCCGGGATCGCGACAGCGCACGACTCCGGCGCCGAACGGACCCTGGTGGTCGATGTCGCGCACGATCTAGGAGTGCCGTTCGCTGCGCTCGCCGAGGCCACGAGGGCGACACTGGCGGAGCTGATCGAGCCGGGCCTCATACCCATGAACCCCCTCGACGTCTGGGGCACGGGCGCCGACACTCACGCGCTCTTCACGAGCACCTTGACAGCACTCGCCGGTGATCCCGAGGTTGCGGCCGTGGCACTGGCTGTCGATCTCGCCGTGGAGCACGACGGTGACGATGCCTACCCCCGGACTGCGGTGGACGTG
>JBDTDW010000223.1:0-4041 GCA_039922855.1 Candidatus Nanopelagicales bacterium
CGATCCCCGGCGTCGTCGGTCCGGCGCAGTCCGTGGCGTCCTGGCAGCGGTACGACTCGGACGCTGCAGGGTCGACGGGGGATGCGTACGCGGCCGCGGCTACCGGACTGATCCAGATCGGTGCCGACGGGCGGTTCCAGCGAGTCGCCGGGGGGGTCGGCCACGGCAAGCCGCTCTTGATCTCGCCGGCGGTGTCCCTGGACGGCAAGACGGTCGCCGGGATCACGGCGGACCGGCGCCAGCTCTGGACTCAGCTGGTCGCCGGGGAGACCCCGCCGCTCCTCGTCGGCCGCGGCACCGACCTGTCCCGAGCCAGCTTCGACCGCACCGGCGCTCTGTGGTGGGTCGACCGCGGCAGCGGGGTCTTCATCCTGCAGGCTGGTCGACCCGCGACGCGGGTCCCCGTCGTGGGACTGGCGGCCGGGATCACGCCCGCCGCGATCGAGGCCATCGCGATCGCCAGGGACGGGACCCGCGCGGCCCTGCTGATTCGGCACGGTGGCGCCGTCGAGCCGTGGGTGGCCCGGATCGAGCGCAACGGTACGAACGAACGGCTCGCCGCACCGCGTCGCCTGGAGACGACCGTGACCAACGCGTCCGACCTGGCATGGCAGGCCCAGGAGCAGCTCGCGGTCCTCGGGACCGCCAGCCCGAACGGTCTGGGCCTGCAGCTGCTCGTGATCTCCGACGGGTTCGGCCAGGTCCAGGCGCAGCCCGCCGTCCCGGGTGCCACCACGCTGGCGGCGGGTCCGGGTGCGGCGACGCTGCTGGGAGTCGGCGGGAAGGTCTACACCCAGAACCCGAACGGCTGGTCCGCGCTGGGTGCCGGGAACGACCCGCGGTACTCCGGATAGCGCCACTGGACCCCGGTGGCGTCGATGGCTGTGGACGAGCGAACCGTTCGGTGGCAGGTGGGTGCCACGCTGCCGGGGTGGAGGTAGCACCGGGACGAGCCCGCGCGACAGGGACGCTGGTGACCGGTCTGGTCCGGGGGGTGCTGACACCCCTGGCCCAGGTGGTGACCGGGCGGGCGTGCGTCGGATGTGCCCAGTTGGGGCACGACCTGTGCACCGACTGCCGGACCCCGTTGCGGCGCGGGGCGCGGCGGGCGGACCCGACCCCCTGCCCGGTCGGCCTGCCGCCCACGTACGCGGCCACCGCGTACGAAGGCCCCGTCCGCGAGGCCGTCGTGGCCTTCAAGGAGCGCGGTCGTTCCGGTCTGCGCCGGCCCCTGGCCGACGCACTCACCGCCTCGGTCGCGGCGCTGATCCTGGCCGGCAGCACCGCCCCCCGGCCGCTGCTGCTCGTCCCCGTGCCGTCCTCGCCGGACGCAGCCCGCTCGCGTGACACCGCGGCCACGCTCGACCTGGCGCGGACCGCGGCATCCGGGCTGCGTTCCGTCGGCCTGGACGCCCGGTGCTGGCCGGTGGTGCGTTCGGTACGCCGTCGGGCCGACCAGACCGGGCTCACGTCGCAGGGCCGCGCGGCCAACCTGGCCGGGTCCATGTTCGCGAGCGCCGGTCGGCGGTCACCGGACGGGTACGACGTCGTCATCGTCGATGACGTCGTCACCACCGGCGCCACCATGGCCGAGGCGGCGCGGGCACTTCGCGCCCGCGGGGTCGAGGTGATCGGGTGCGCGGTCGTGGCTGCGACGGCGCGACGTCACCACCCGCAGGCCGGTTGACACCCCGTGTCCGATCGGCGCTGGAGCGCTCGCGCGCCCGTGTCGCGGGCTAACCTGGCCATGTGGCACCCATCCGGGTCCGTGGTTGCGTACGTAGGGACTTCCGGTCGCCGGCAGGCCCTACGCACAAGCCGATGCCAGCCGCAGGCGAAACGGCCCACGTAAGGCGACTTCTCGTCGTTCGATCACGGTGCGGTTTAGGAATAAGCCCTGCCCCGCCGATGGACAACTCATCCATCGTCTCCGGGAGAAGGGGGGTAGTCGCAACAAGCCCGACCGGGCGCGGCGAGACCCTCAGCAGGCGGATGTGGGGTCGAAGACCAGGTCGGTCGGATGGGTGTCACACCTGTTTGGCGCACTCAGCACGGATGAAGGGGTTGATCGGCACATGAGCACCGAAGTCGACATCGTCGTACGAGGCCGGCACCTCGAACTCACCCAGAAGTTCCGGGACCATGCGCAGGACAAGCTCGGTCGCATCGCCAAGTTCGGGGTGGACCTGACGCGCATCGACGTCGAGGTCAGCAAGGAGAACAACCCGCGCCTGGCCGACCGCGCTTTCTCGGTGGAGCTGACCTGCCGTGGTCGCGGCAACGTGATCCGCGCCGAGGCCAGGGCCGAGGAGAAGTACGCGGCCCTGGACATCGCATACGGCCGGCTCGAGGAACGGGTCCGCCGCGCCGTCGAACGTCGCCATACGCGCGGTCGCCGCGGGCCGGCCGGGTTGATCGGTGCGGACGAAGCGGCGGCGGCTCTGCTGGCCATGGACGGCGCAGCAGTGGCGAGCGACGAGGAGTCCGACACGGACGTCGTCTACGAGGACGGGCCGGTCGTCGTACGGGAGAAGACCCACGCGAGCGCTCCGATGTCCGTGCCCGACGCGCTGCACGCCATGGAGCTGGTCGGCCACGATTTCTTCTTGTTCCAGGACATCGACAGCGGGTGCGCGACCGTCGTCTACAAGCGCCGCGGCTATGACTACGGCCTGCTGCGACTGGACCTGCTCGAGGCCGGAGGTGGGTTCGGCACCGATCATGTGGTCATGCCGGCCGTCGGCTGAACGAGCGCCTGCGGTCTGCGCCATCAGGGCTTCACACCCCTCGAGCTGCTGACAGGATCAGCATGAGAGGGAAGGAACGTCATGGCGACTGACGCCGTTCGGGTGCTCGTCGTCGACCGGCAGCCGCTGATGCGCCGCGGTGTCATGGCGGTGCTCGCCGACGAGCCCGACCTCGACGTGGTCGGGGACACAGCGGACTCCGACCAGGCCTTCGAGCTCGCGTTCCGGCTGCGCCCGGACGTCGTGCTGCTGGACCTGGATCTGGCCGGTGGTGGCGTCGTGGCCTGCGAGCGGCTGCGCGTCGCGCTGCCCGACGTCCCGCTGGTGGTCCTGGCCTCCGCCGACGACGACGCGGACCTGGTCGGCGTCGTCCGTGCCGGGGCTCGCGGCTACTTGCTGCGCGACACGTCCCCGGCCGAGCTGGCCGATGCCCTGCGTACGGTCGCCGCCGGGCGGTCGCTGCTCTCCCCGGCGATGACTTCGCGGCTGCTTGACGAGTTTGCCGTGCTCGTACGGCGCTCCGACGCCTCCGGCGAGGGGTCGGCCACCCTGTCACCTCGGGAGCGGGAGGTGCTCGCCCTGGTCGCCGAGGGGCTGAACAACCGCGCGATCGCCGAGCGGCTGTTCATCTCGGAGAACACCGTGAAGAACCACGTCCGCAGCATCCACGAGAAGCTGCAGGTCCACTCGCGGATGGAGGCCGTCGTCCGGGCCGTTCGCGACGGTGTCCTGGCGATCGGCTGACCGGGCAGGCCTGTGGCGCGACGCTCCTACTCATCACCGCTGCCCTTCTCGGCACTGCTGTCGCTGTCGGTCAACGACGCGCGCGTGATGGCGCTGCGGGCCCAAGGGCTCCTGGGGTCGCCGTACCCGATGGCGGGCCCGGCGGCGGTGCGCGCCGGGGCCGCACGTCGCACGGCAGCGGTCGAGGTAGTGCTGCGCCACCTCGGTGCAGTCCAGCTCGACACCATCAGCGTGCTGGCCCGCAACCACGAGCTGGTCCCGTACGCCCGCCTCGGTGCCGTCGGCCGTGACGCGGTGGAGGCGGCGTACTGGGGCAACGGGCGGGACCGGGACCACCTGGGCCCTGTGCGCTCGTTCGAGTACTGGTCGCACGCCGCCTGCATCCTGCCGGTGCAGGAGTGGCCATGGTTCGCGTTTCGCCGCCGTTCGTACCAGCGCCTCGGGGTTCGTTGGCACGAGGTGCCGCGCGGGGCGCTGGACGTCGTACGCGGCCGGCTGCGCGACGAGGGGCCGCTCACGACCGCCGACCTCGGCGGCGGGCGGGCCGGCG
>JBDTDW010000224.1:0-3707 GCA_039922855.1 Candidatus Nanopelagicales bacterium
GGCGGTCTTGGCCAGGACCCGTGTCACGTCGACCGCGACGTTGCCGACCCCGACGACCACCACGTCGTGGACCCCGGCCAACGCCGCCTCGACCAGCTCGCGTGGCGCGTCCGGGTGCCCGCAGTACCAGTTGACGAGATCGGTCGCTGCGATGCTGCCCGCCAGGTCGTCCCCGGGGATGTCAAGGTGGCGGTCGCTGGAGGCGCCGTACGTGAGCACGACCGCGTCGTAGCAGGTCCGCAGGTCGGCCAGCGTGAGGCTGGGTCCGACCTCCACCCCGCCCAGGAAGCGGACCCCCTGATGGGCGAACACCTTCTCCAGCGTGTCCCGGACCCCGCGCAGCGAGAGGTGGTCCGGGGCCACGCCGTACCGCACCAGCCCGAACGGGACAGGGATCCGGTCCAGCACGTCCACGCTCACCGCGACATCGGACTGCCCCGCGAGTGCCTCGACGGCATAAAGGCCGGACGGGCCGGCGCCCACGACCGCGACCCGCAGTTCCCTGCTCATGTCAGCCATCATGGGACCGGATGATACGGACCCCGGTCACGTGCGCCGCACAAGGAACGCGGCGTGGTCGAGCCCGGCCGTCATGATCGACGGGAGTTCGGAGCAGCTGCCAACGCCCACCTGTTTCGTCCCCGCCGTGCCCACTCATGCCGTCGGACGTGCCCCGATTCCCTGCCGATCATGGACGGCACCGCACCGCGCTCGCACCCAGCTCGCGCTCAGGCATCGATCCGGGCGCGGTCCAGGCTGGCGGCGCCGGCGGTGATGAACTCCTTGCGCGGTGCCACGTCTGAGCCCATGAGCATCTCGAACACGCCCCGGGCCTGTTCCACCTCGCCGACGGTGATCCGTCGCAGCGTTCGGGTGGCCGGGTCCATCGTGGTCTCCCGCAGCTGGTCGGCGTCCATCTCGCCGAGCCCTTTGTATCGCTGGACAGGGTCCTTGACCCGGCGTCCCTCGCGGGCCAGGGACGAAGACAGGGAGCGGAACTCCTCCTCGGAGTACGTGTAGACGACGTCGTTCTTCTTGCTGCCACCGTTGATGATCTCGAAGCGATGCAGCGGCGGCACGGCGGCGTAGACCCGGCCGGCCTCCAGCAGCGGCAACATGTAGCGGTGCACGAGCGTGAGCAGCAACGTACGGATGTGCGCACCGTCGACATCCGCATCGGACATCACGATGATCTTGCCGTAGCGCACCTGTTCGACATCGAAGGTACGGCCCGAACGAGCACCGATCACCTGGATGATCGCCGAGCACTCGACGTTCTTGAGCATGTCGGCGACCGAGGCCTTCTGCGTGTTGAGGATCTTGCCGCGGATCGGCAACAGCGCCTGGAACTCCGAGCTGCGGGCCAGCTTCGCGGTGCCCAGAGCGCTGTCGCCCTCCACGATGAACAGCTCGCTGCGCTCGACGTCGTCGCTGCGGCAGTCCGCCAGCTTCGCGGGCAGGGCTGAGGTCTCCAGCGCGTTCTTGCGCCGCTGGACGTCGCGATGGGTACGCGCCGCGATCCTGGTGCGAGCCGCACCGGCGATCTTGTCCAGCAGCGCCCGGGCCACCGCCTTGTCCCCACGCGGCGGCGCCGCGAACCACTCGCTGAGCGCCTTGGTCACGACGTTGGCCACGATGCGGGTCGCAGCCGGGGTGCCGAGCACCTCCTTGGTCTGGCCCTCGAACTGCGGCTCAGCCAACCGGACGGTCACGATGGCGACCATGCCCTCGGTGACATCGTCCCTGAGCACGTTGTCCTCGCTCGTGCGCAGGACCTTCGCCGCCCGCAACGCCTCGTTGGCGACCTTGGTCAAAGCCCGCTCGAAGCCGGCGACGTGCGTGCCACCTTTCGGCGTCGCGATGATGTTCACGAAGGAGCGCAGGTCTGAGTCGTAGCCCGTGCCCCACCGCAGCGCGACGTCGACACCGAGCTCCCGCTCGACCTCCTGTGAGGTCATGTGCCCCTTGCCGTCCAGAACCGGGACGGTCTCATGGAAGTGCCCGCTGCCCTGCAGCCGAAGGACGCCCGTGACCGCCTCGTCCGTCGCCAGGTGCTCCGCGAACTCGGTGATGCCGCCCTTGAAGCAGTAGCTCTGCTCGGTCGGCGGCATCGCCTGCCCATCCGCCCCTGACGGCTCGCGCTGGTCGCGCAGCACGATCGTGAGGCCGGGGACCAGGAACGCGGTCTGCCGTGCGCGCCGGTGCAGCGCCTCGACGTCGAACGTCGCGTCCTTGACGAAGATCTGACGGTCGGCCCAGTAGCGCACCCGCGTCCCCGTGACCCCCCGCTTGACCCGGCCCGAGACGACCAGGCCGCTCTTCTTGCTGAACGCGGCGTCAGGGCCGTCCCCGTCGAACAGGCCCGGCACCCCCCGGCGGAACGACATCGTGTGGATCTTGCCGTCCCGGTCCACCTCGACGTCCAGACGTTCGGACAACGCGTTGACCACAGAGGCCCCGACGCCGTGCAGCCCGCCGGACGCGGTATACGAGCCGCCACCGAACTTGCCGCCGGCGTGCAGCCGTGTCATGACCACCTCGACCCCGGTCAGCCGCGTCTTGGGCTCCACGTCCACGGGGATCCCGCGGCCGTCGTCGCGCACCTCGACCGACCCGTCGGCGTGCAGGAGCACGTCGATCCGCTTCGCGTGCCCCGCCAGCGCCTCGTCGACGGAGTTGTCGATGATCTCCCAGAGGCAGTGCATCAGACCGCGGCCGTCGGTCGATCCGATGTACATGCCGGGACGCTTGCGTACGGCGTCCAGCCCTTCGAGCACCGACAGGTGCTTGGCGGAGTAGCCGGACGCTGCGGAAGTGCGGGGGGCCTTCTCAGCGGACAGCGCGCTCACGTGCTCGGGCTCCCAGGGTGGACGGGTCAGGACCAGACCAGATTAGTCGGCACCCCCGACAACCCCTCCTGTGGCGCGCCGACACCCCGGCCGCGGCGCCACTCATCCGGGCGTCAGTCGGTCGGGTTCATCTACCCGACGCCGGGCGTACGAACTGGACCAGATGATGGATGCCCGACACTCCTCAGAGGTGCGGTGATGGTCTCGAACGTGTGAAGAGGATCACGATCGGCTTACGCCACGGGCGAACCGGGCACAACCAGCCACATCCCCGGCGTTGCACAGTGCGACGATGCTCATCGAGACCGAAGATGGTGCCGATGAGTGATCACGGAACCGAGAGCAAGGTCTTGTCGTCAACGGTAGGACCGGCGCCGCAGCACCTGGCGGCGACGGACAGCAGGGCCCTCGGGCCCGATCAAGCGCGGAGGTGGGTCATGACCCCGACACTGGCACCTGAGCAGGCACTGCTCGCCACGGACCGCTGCGACCGATGCAGCGCCCAGGCCTACGTACGCGTGACCCTCGCCGCCGGTGGCGACCTGCTCTTCTGTGGGCACCACTTCCGCGAGCACGAGGCCAGGCTGCGTCCCCTGGCACTGCGGATCCAGGACGAGACCGATCGGCTGGCTGCGACCACCGCGATCATCGAGGGCTGACCTCAAGGCCCCAACAGAGGAACCCCCGGACCGTTGGTCCGGGGGTTCCTCTGTTGACCGTCAGCGGGCTCGCCGGCCGGCACCTCGCAGCATCAGTCCAGGTAGTCCCGGAGGACCTGTGAGCGGGAGGGGTGGCGCAGCTTGCTCATCGTCTTGGACTCGATCTGGCGGATCCGCTCCCGGGTGACCCCGTAGACCT
>JBDTDW010000225.1:0-7113 GCA_039922855.1 Candidatus Nanopelagicales bacterium
GAGTCCGCCACCACGCTGCCGACCCCTCCCACAGCGGACGAGCGCGACCTCTACTTCGGCCCGCAGTGGCGCTGGGTCATGGTCGTGGCGTTCGCGAGCACGCTGATCATCGTCATCGGCCTCGGCATCTTCCTGCGTCACCACGAGAGGGCCTGGTTCCTGCTCGGCATCCCGGTTGTGATCACCCTCATCGCCGCGACCACGTCCCTGGTCACCTCCACGCGGGTACGTCGATACCAGCTCGCCGACCACCGATCCCGGGTGCAGGCGTGGCACCCGGACTCGTGGCCGAGTGTCGATGTATTCCTGCCGTCGGCCGGCGAGGACCTGCTGGTGCTCACGAACACCTACTACCACGTCAGCCAGCTCGAGTGGCCCGGTGTGATTCGGACCTGGGTGCTCGACGACTCGGCGCGCGAGCAGGTGCACGCTCTGGCGGCCGCGTACGGCCTGCGCTACCTGAGCCGACCGGACTGTGGCGCCTTCCGGAAGGCAGGCAACCTCCAGTACGGCCTGGAGCACTCCAGTGGTGACCTCATCCTGCTGCTGGACGCGGACTTCGTCCCACGCAAGGACGCACTGCGCGAGCTCGTGCCGTACTTCGACGACGAGCACGTCGGGATCGTGCAGTCCCCGCAGTACTTCGACGTGTCCGACCGCATGAGCTGGATCCAGCGCGGCGCGGCCTCGGTCCAGACCGCGTTCTACCGCTGGATCCAGCCTTCGCGGGACAGCAGCGACGGCGCCATCTGCGTCGGGACCAGCGCGATGTACCGCCGGTCGGCGCTGGAGCGCGCGGGCGGGTTCCCGCAGACCGTCCACAGCGAGGATGTCTTCACCGGCGTCAGCCTGATCGAGCACGGCTCCGGGCTGCGGTACGTGCCCGTCGTCGTCACGAAGGGCCTGTGCCCCAACCGGTTGGACCAGTTCCTGGCCCAGCAGTACCGCTGGTGCAGCGGCTCCCTGGCGCTGCTGTTCAGCCGCGACTTCCATCGCCTGCCGCTGCGGCCCATGCAGCGCCTGTCCTTCTGGGCGGGCTTCCTGCACTACATCTCAACAGCTCTGATCGTGTTCGCCGTTATGCTGCCGCAGATCCTCATGGCCGCGCTGTGGCCCGAGCAGATGGAGCCCGGCGCGTACCTCGTCGTCGCGATGGGGCTCGTGGTCGGGCAGGCGATCGTCCCCTTCATCACTCTCGAACGCTCCTCCATGGTCCGGCTCGCACAGGTCGAGAACGCGTACGGGTTCAGCCACGCCCTGGCGCTGTTCGACTTCTTGCGCAGACGCACCGATCCCTGGTCCGTGACCGGAACTGCCGGCACCTCGGCCACGGGGCCGAGGGCTCGACGGCTCGCTGTCCTGTGGTGCGCCGCGATGCAGATCATCAGCTGGGCGCTGCTGGCCTGGCGCATTCCCACCTACGGCCTGTTCGCGTTCGCCGGCATGCTCGTCTTCACGGTCGTCAATCTCATCGTCGTGGCGCCCCTCGTCGTGGGCGACACAATCTCGCGCCGGAGGGGCGGTCGCGGCCTGCGCCAATGGTTCAGAACGGGTTCTCGCCACAAGGAGCGTCTGCCGCACCCGCTGCGCCGGCTCGCCACAGGGCAGCGACTGCCCCGCCCATCCGGTTCGCGTCGCCGGATGTCGCCGCGATCCTGGCCGTACCTCGGCTCGATCGCGCTGCTGCAGACCGGGCTGGCCCTGCGGCCCGGCTACAACGACTCCCCGTTCTTGGACGAGGGCCTGTACCTCTATATGGGTCATCGCATGATCGACCATCTGCTGCACGGGACCTTCCTGCCGGAAGACCCGGGCAAGTACTTCTCCGGGGCACCGGGGTTCTACCCGGTGCTCGCGGCGCTCGGTGACAGTGTCGGTGGCGTGCAGGGCGCCCGTGCGGTCAGCCTGATCGGTGTGATCGGTGCCATGGTGGGGGTCTTCGGTTTCACGCGGGTCTTGTTCGGGCGGACCGCGGGCCTGTTCGCCGCCCTCACGTTCGCGACCTTCGGGTCGGTCATCTACCAGTCACACCTTGCCGTGTACGACTCCTGGATGATGATGTTCGTCGCGTTCGCCGCCTGGCTGACCGTCTACAGCGTGGAGCACGACGGATTCGCCTGGTCCCCGGTCGTCGGAGTGCTGCTGACCCTCGCCTTCTTCACCAAGTACGCGGGCGCGGTCTACGTCCCGATCATCGGACTGATTGCCATCGCCGTCGGCTGGCGGCAGTTCCACTGGCTCATCGTGCGACGTGCCCTCTACATGGTGGCCACCGCTGTGGTGACGGCGTTCTTCATCCTCGCGGTGTGGGGCTCCTCGTTGTACGAGGGCATCGAGACCACCACCACCAGCAGGACGATCCTGCTGCCCGTGCCACCTGTTGAGCTGTTCCGGGAGTCCGTGGGGTGGTTGGGGCCCAGCCTGCTGCTGGCCGCACTCGGTGCGGTGATCGCGGGCCGTCGGCACTGGCGTCTGAGTGTCGTCCTGCTGCTCGGCAGCGTCGTGGGGGTGGCGCAGCAGATCCACATCGGCGAAGGCGTCAGTATCTACAAGCACCTCGCCTTCGGGATGGTGTTCGCCGGCCCGTTGATCGGGTACTTGTTCGCCCGGGTCATACGCCACCTGCGATGGCTGACGGTTCCCGCCGTGGCCGTGGTGAGCGGCCTGCTGCTGGTCGCCGGCATGAGCAACGCTCAGTTCTGGCTGACGAACTGGCCCCAGGACCAGGGGCTGGTCACCAGCCTGCGGTCCGCGATCGCCCTCAATCCGACCAAGGCGGTCCTGGCGGAGGAGGGTTCACCGGAGCGGTACGTGCTGCGTGATGTCATCGCCCCACTGAAGTACAACGACACGTACTACCTGTCCTACCAAGGGCTGACTGGTGTTCCGGCGTACAAGGCCGCCATCGACCAGGTGTATTTCGGGGTCATCTACCTCGACGAAGTCACGGAGAACGGCCGCTGGGTCTACCAGTACCTGACGCACAACACCACCGCCTACGTACAACGCGAGCTGGTGCCCCGGTACGCGCACGGCCAGCTGACCGGGTACTGGACGGTGTACGTCCCCAAGGTGTCTGTCCAGGTGCCTTCCGGCACGACCACGGGAGCCCTGACGCCGGTAGCACCCTGACTCCTCACCCAGGGCGCTCGGCCCGTGGTGGGGTCGTCAGCTCGGCCCATAGGCGGTCGACCTGGACCTGCAGGGCGAACTGATCGCCGCTGTTGTCCAGGACGTCGTCGGCGGCGGCGAACCGCTCGGCGCGGGTCGCCTGGGACGCCATACGGGCCAAGGCGTCCGACTGGGACAAACCGCGGGCAACCAGTCGCTCGAGGCGGACATCATCAGGAGCATCGACGATCACGACGCGGTCGTACGCCCCGGCCAGGTGCTTCTCCACGAGCAGCGGCACGTCGTACACCACCACCGCGCCGACCGGCGCCGAGTCCAACAGGGCTGCGGCCCTCTCGGCCACGAGTGGGTGGGTGATAGCTTCCAACGCCGCCAGTGCAGCCGGGTCGGAGAAAACGACGGCCGCCAGGGCCGCCCGGTCCAGCGATCCGTCCAGCGCGAGGACACTGTCGCCGAACTGCGCCACCACTGCAGCCAGGCCCGGGGTCCCGGGCTCGACTACCTCGCGTGCCAGTGCGTCCGCGTCCACGACGACAGCACCCCGGGCTCGCAGCATCGCGGCGACCGTCGTCTTGCCCGATCCGATCCCGCCGGACAGTCCCACGCGGGTCAAGGCCGCCCCATGCGGGACGGGACCGGGCGGCGATGCGCCGCGACGCATCCTCTGCGCCGTGCGACGCGAGAGCCGATCGAGGGGATACGGGTCGGGCCCGGACGAGGGACGCCCCCGAGCCTGGGCTCGGGGGCGTCCATCGTGTGCTGCAACGGTGCGGTCAGGCGCCGGTGAGCTTGTCCCGCAGCGCCTGCAGCGCCTCGTCCGAGGCCAACGTGCCCTCGGTCTCGGGGGTCTCAGAGGCGTACGTGGCCGGTGTGTCGCCCGCCTCGACCGCTGCGGCCGCGTCAGCCTTGCGGGCCACGGAGACCTGCGACCGGTGCGCCTCCCAGCGGGCGTGCGCCTCGGCGTACTCCTTCTCCCACGCGGCCTGCGCTGTCTCGTGACCAGGGAGCCACTCGCCGGTGTCGGAGTCGAAGCCCTCCGGGTAGACGTACTGGCCGGCCTCGTCGTAGGTCGCGGCCATGCCGTAGAGCGCGGGGTCGAAGTGCTCGTCGTCGGCCCCTGTCACACCCTCGCTGGCCTGCTTGAGCGACAGCGAGATGCGGCGGCGGTCCAGGTCGATGTCGATGACCTTGACGAAGATGTCGCCGTTGACCTGGACGACCTGCTCGGGCAGCTCCACGTGGCGCTCGGCCAGCTCGGAGATGTGCACGAGGCCCTCGATGCCCTCGTCGACCCGTACGAACGCGCCGAAGGGGACCAGCTTGGTGACCTTGCCGGGCACGACCTGGCCGATCTGGTGGGTCCGCGCGAACTGCTGCCACGGGTCTTCCTGCGTGGCCTTCAGCGACAACGACACCCGCTCGCGGTCCATGTCGACGTCGAGCACCTCGACGGTGACCTCGTTGCCGACCTCGACGACCTCGGAGGGGTGGTCGATGTGCTTCCAGGACAGCTCGGACACGTGGACGAGCCCATCGACGCCGCCGAGGTCCACGAACGCGCCGAAGTTCACGATGGACGAGACCACGCCGGAGCGGATCTGGCCCTTCTGCAGCTGCGTCAGGAAGTTCTGGCGTACCTCGCTCTGGGTCTGCTCGAGCCATGCGCGGCGGGACAGGACCACGTTGTTGCGGTTCTTGTCCAGCTCGATGATCTTGGCTTCGATCTCCTTGCCGACGTACGGCTGCAGGTCACGCACGCGCCGCATCTCGACCAGGGAAGCCGGCAGGAAGCCGCGCAGGCCGATGTCCAGGATGAGCCCACCCTTGACGACCTCGATGACCGTGCCCGTGACGACGCCGTCCTCTTCCTTGATCTTCTCGATCGTGCCCCAGGCGCGCTCGTACTGGGCGCGCTTCTTCGACAGGATCAGGCGGCCTTCTTTGTCCTCCTTCTGAAGGACAAGGGCCTCGATGTGGTCACCGAGCTTGACGACCTCGTTGGGGTCGACGTCGTGCTTGATGGACAGCTCGCGGGAGGGGATCACACCCTCGGTCTTGTAGCCGATGTCGAGGAGTACCTCGTCACGGTCGACCTTGACGATGATGCCTTCGACGATGTCACCGTCGTTGAAGTACTTGATGGTCTCGTCGACAGCGGCGGAGAAGGCGTCGGCATCGCCGATGTCGTTCACTGCGACGCTCGGCGCGATGGTGGTAGAGGTCATGGAGTGGGGTACCCCTGGCGGATTCTTCTCGTAGTGGTGCTCCGCGGGCCGCCCTCGCACGTCGGGTGCGACTCGGGGGAGACACAGGGACAGACGAAGAACGCCGGCCTGCTCCGTATGAGGTGACGCACAGCCCGAGGCGCCCCGTCAGGATACGGAGGTGGCCGAGCCAGGGTCAAACCGGCCCCGCCCCACGGAAATCAGCAGAGTGGGCGGGTCAGTGGCCCGCGGCTTGCCAGGTGGGGCCTGATCCGACGGAGACATCCAGCGGTACGGACAGAGGTACGGCCGAGCCCATCCCGGTGCGTACGAGAGCCTCGACCTGCTCGTGCTCGCCAGGGGCGACCTCGAGCACGAGCTCGTCGTGCACCTGCAGCAGCAGGCGTGAGCTCAGCCCTTCCTCGTGCAGCGCCCGGTGGACGCGCAGCATGGCGACCTTCACGACGTCGGCCGCGGACCCCTGGATCGGCGCGTTCAACGCCATCCGCTCGGCCATCTCCCGGCGCTGGCGGTTGTCGCTGTTCAGGTCCGGGAGGTAGCGCCGGCGCCCCAGCATCGTCTGGGTGTAGCCGGTGGACCGCGCCTCGTCGACGACCTCGCGCAGGTAGTCACGGACGCCGCCGAACCGCTCGAAGTACGTGTTCATCAGCGCGCTCGCCTCGGCCGGCTCGATACCGAGCTGCTGCGAAAGGCCGTACGCGGACAGGCCGTACGCCAGCCCGTACGACATCGCCTTGATCCGGCGGCGCATCTCGGGATCGACCTGTTCAGGAGGCACGCCGAACACCTGCGCCGCCGCCGTCGTGTGCAGGTCCTCCCCGGCGTTGAACGCCGCACACAGGCCCGCGTCCTCGGACAGGTGAGCCATCAGCCGCATCTCGATCTGGCTGTAGTCGGCGGTGAGCAGCGATTCGTACGCGGGCCCCACGACGAACGCCGCCCTTATCCGGCGGCCCTCCTCGGTACGGATCGGGATGTTCTGCAAGTTGGGGTCCTGGCTGGACAGCCGGCCGGTGGCCGCGACGATCTGGTTGAACGTGGTGTGGATCCGGCCGTCGTCACCGATCGCCGCGAGCAGTCCGGTCACGGTCTGACGCAGCTTGGACACGTCGCGCCAGCGCAGCAGACTGGCCAGCAGTGGGTCCTCGGTCTGCTGGTACAGGGACTGGAGGGCGTCCGCATCGGTGGTGTAACCGGTCTTGATCCGTTTGGTCTTGGGCAGATTGCGCTCGTCGAACAAGATCTCCTGTAGCTGCTTGGGAGATCCCAGGTTGAACGGCCGGCCGGCCAGCGCGTGGGCATCGGTCTCGGCGTCGCGCATCGCCGCCCCGAACTCGGACTCCAGCCCCTGCAAGTAGTCGACGTCCACGGCGATGCCGGCCTGCTCCATGTCGACCAGGACGAGCAGGAGCGGCAGCTCGACGTCGCGGACCAGGGTGGTGCCACCGCGCGCCTCGAGCTCGGTGTCGAGCCGGTCGGCAAGGTCGAGCACGCCGCGTGCGCTCACCGCGAGCGACTGGGCGGCCCCCGAACCGTCGTCGGTGTCGAAGCTGAGCTGGGCGTCCTCGCCATCGGTGGGTGCCAGGTCACGGCCCAGGAACCTCGCCACGAGGTCTCCGAGGTCGAAGGAGCGTTGGCCGGGAAGCACGAGGTACGCGGCCAGGGCAGTGTCCGACGTCAGCCCGGCAGGTTGCCAGCCCCGGGCCCGCATCGCCAGCCACGGACCCTTGGCGTCGTGGCAGGCCTTCGGGCACGC
>JBDTDW010000226.1:0-4143 GCA_039922855.1 Candidatus Nanopelagicales bacterium
GCCGAGGCGCTCGCCGAAGCCGGCGTGGTGGCAGCGGAGGACACTCGTCGGTTGCGACGGTTGGTGGCGGCGCTCGGGGTAGAGCTGTCGGCTCGCGTGGTGTCGTATTACGACGCCGTGGAGCGAGAGCGTCAGCCTCAGCTGCTGGCAGCGATGTGCGCCGGGGAGCGGGTCGTGCTCGTCACCGACGCCGGGATGCCCAGCGTGAGTGATCCCGGCTACCGCCTGGTCGTGGCGGCCATCGAGGCGGGGATCCAGGTCAGCGCCGTCCCAGGGCCGTCAGCCGTGCTGACCGCCCTGGCCCTGTCCGGACTGCCGACGGACCGGTTCACGTTCGAGGGGTTCGCACCGCGCCGGGCCGGGGAGCGCAGCCGCGCCCTGGCGGCCCTGGCCCACGACCCCCGCACCATGGTGTTCTTCGAGGCACCACACCGCCTCGCCGCCGCGCTCGCCGCGATGGCGCAGGCGTTCGGCGAACAGCGCCCGGCAGCTGTGTGCCGGGAGATGACCAAGACCTACGAGCAGGTCCGCCGCGGTCCGCTCGCCGACCTGGCGCAGTGGGCGCAGGGCGGCATACGCGGCGAGATCACCATCGTCGTCGGGGGAGCCGAGGCCGCTCGGGCACCGGTGACCCTAGACGGTGATCCTCGCAAGGCAGCGATCGCTGCGGTCGCAGCTGCGTTCGGCATCGACAAGCGGGCGGCGTACGACGCTGTCGTGGCCGCGAAGAACGCGAAGCAGACGTCGCCCCCCGACAGCTACCCCGATTAGCGGTTCTGGCTGGCGGCCGGGAGTCCGGTCGGGCAGCGCTCGCGGGCGCTGCTCCGGGATCGTGACCTGAGGGCTCGCCCTAGGATTGCAAGGTGTCCGAACAACCCAAGGCCTTCTACGTCACGACGCCGATCTACTACGTCAACGACGCCCCGCACATCGGGCACGCCTACACGACCACGGCCGGGGACGTCCTGACCCGCTGGCACCGCCAGCGTGGCGAGGACGTGTGGTTCCTCACCGGCACCGATGAGCACGGCGAGAAGGTGATGCGTACGGCGCAGGCGAACGGCGTCGAGCCACAGTCGTGGGCCGACAAGCTCGTCGAGGACGCCTGGCTGCCGGTGCTGGAGACGATCGACGCCGCCAACGACGACTTCATCCGCACCACCGAGCTCCGTCACACCCGACGGGTCCAGCAGTTCCTGCAAGGGCTGAAGGACAGCGGCGAGATCTACGAGGGCGACTATGAAGGCCCCTACTGCGTGGACTGCGAGGAGTTCAAGCTTCCGGGGGACCTCGTCGAGGGCGACGGTGCTCAGGTCGGCCAGCTGCTGTGCAAGATCCATGGCCGTCCGGTCGAGACGGTCAGCGAGACGAACTGGTTCTTCCGGCTCTCGGCGTACGGTGACGCGCTGCTCGCGCACTACGAGGCGAACCCGAGCGCGGTGCAGCCGCAGTCCGCGTACAACGAGGTGGTCGCCTTCATCCGCGGCGGCCTGCAGGATCTCTCGATCAGCCGCTCGTCGTTCGACTGGGGCATCCCGGTCCCCTGGGACCCCTCGCAGGTCGTATACGTGTGGTTCGACGCGCTGCTGAACTACGCCACGGCTATCGGACTCGGTGACGAGCCGGGCACTCCTGGCGCGAAGACCTTCGCCGCCACCTGGCCGGCTGATGTCCACCTCGTGGGCAAGGACATCCTGCGCTTCCACGCGGTGATCTGGCCGGCGATGCTCATGGCTGCGGAACTACCGTTGCCGCGCAAGGTTTTTGCCCACGGGTGGCTCCTGGTGGGCGGTGAGAAGATGAGCAAGAGCAAGCTCACCGGGATCGCCCCCAGCCAGATCATCGACCACTTCGGCTCGGACGCCTTCCGCTACTACTTCCTGCGCGCCATCGTGTTCGGGTCGGACGGGTCCTTCTCCTGGGAGGACATGAGCGCCCGCTACACCTCCGAGCTCGCCAATGGCCTGGGTAACCTTGCGTCCCGCGCCGCGGCGATGGTGGTGCGATACCGCGGTGGTGTCCTGCCGGATCCGGACGCGTATCTCGAGCCGGACCTGGCCCTGCAGCGGCTGCTCGCAGCGACTGTGTCGCTCGCCGACGAGGCGATGTTGGACCTGGACTTCTCCGCCGGGCTGAGCGCGGTCAAGGCTTTCGTCGACGCGGTCAACGGCTACGTCACGGAGCAGGCCCCGTGGGTGCTGGCGAAGGAGCCCGACAACGAGTTGCGCCTGTCCACCGTGCTCTACACGATCAGCGAGTCGTTGCGCGCGATCGCCGTCCTCTACCACTCGGTCATGCCCAAGGCGACCACCTCGCTGTGGGACCAGCTCGGTGCTGCAGCCGGTCTGGGCGAACTGTCGGGGCAGCGCGTGCAGGACGCCCTTCGGTGGGGGCAGCTCATGCCCGGGGCCGTCGTCACGAAGGGGGAGGGTTTGTTCCCGAGGCTCGAAGAGTCGAGGGACGATCAGCAGGGTCCGAGGCTCGAAGAGTCGAGGGACGATGAGCAGGGTCCGAGGCGCAAAGCGTCCGAGGAACAGTCCGCGTGAGCGAGCAGCCGGTACGGGTCCGGGCGGCGGCGGGTGACGGTGGTCGCTCGCGCGACCTGACCCGGCCCGAGCCGCCAGAGCCGTTGCCGGTGCCCGTAGTGGACACCCACTGCCACCTCGACATCGGTGACGGGGACGACGCAGCGACCTGGCTCTCGGTCGAGGATGCGCTCGCGCAGGCGAGGGCGGTCGGGGTGACCCGGATCGTGCAGGTCGGCTGCGACCTGCCGAGCGCGCGCTGGTCGGTCCGTACCGCGGCGGAGTACGACGACATCGTGGCCACCGTGGCTCTGCACCCGAACGAGGCGCCACGCATCCTGGCCGAGGAGGGACGGGATGCGCTGGAGGCCGCGTACGACGAGATCGCGGATCTGGTCGGGCGCGACGAGGTCCGCGGGATCGGCGAGACCGGGCTGGACCACTACCGAACCGGACCGCAGGGACGGGCGGTGCAGGAGGAGTCGTTCCGGCGCCACATCCGGTGGGCGCGCGAGACCGGCAAGGCGCTGACGATCCACGACCGGGAGGCGCACGAGGACGTGCTGCGGGTCCTGGAAGACGAAGGTGCGCCGCCGACCGTGGTCTTCCACTGCTTCTCAGGCGACGCCGACATGGCGCGGTACTGCACCGACCGTGGCTGGTACCTCTCGTTCGCCGGTGTCGTGACGTTCAAGAACGCGCAGGGCCTGCGGGACGCGCTCGCGGTCACC
The DNA here is from genome assembly GCA_039922855.1 of Candidatus Nanopelagicales bacterium. Lineage (GTDB taxonomy): Bacteria > Actinomycetota > Actinomycetes > S36-B12 > CAIYMF01 > JAFIHG01. Next base: position 3,257 of record JBDTDW010000226.1, read on the forward strand.
CCGTTGGACCGGGTCCTCGTGGAGACCGACGCCCCGTTCCTCACGCCGGTCCCGTACCGAGGCCGCCCTAACGCGTCGTACTTGGTGCCGCTGACGGTCCGGACCATGGCCGCGGTAGCCGGAGTCGGGGAGGGCCAGATGGCCCGGCACCTGTGGGACAACGCCCAGCGCGTCTTCGGCCCCCTGTAGCTGCCGGGGCCCCTCAGAGGTTCAGGTCGAGGTACGGGCGGCCGATGAGGGCAAGGTGGTACGTGAGACAGGTCCGAGCAGGTGAGCCTGCTCGAGCGTGATCGGGTCGTTGGCGCGCCTGCCGCGCGTCGGCACGCGGCGCCGGTCCAGACCTCGACGGTGCTGCCGTCGCATCGACTCGGGATGCTCCCGCTGCTCGCTGCCCACCGCTCCCGCGTCGCTGTCGCCGTGACCGTGGTGGTGGCGGTCCTGGCGGCCGGGATCCTGGTGACGCGCTCCCGCGGCCCGGAGCCGCTGGTCCTGTCCTTGGACGGCACCACCTCGCTGGTGTCCAGCAGCGCAGCGACGGTCGGGGGCCTGCTGCATGCCGAGGGCGTCACGATCACCGCGCACGACGTCGTGACGCCGGCGCCGGGCACAGACCTGTCCGGGGTCCACGAGGTCACCGTCGCGTACGGTCGCCAGGTCGTCGTCACGGTCGACGGGGCCTCGCGAACGATGTGGACCACCAGCGAGGACGTCGCCGGCCTGCTCGGCGAGCTCGATGTCTCCGGCAGCGCCTACGTGTCCCAGTCCCCGCTGTCTCCGCTCCCCCTGACCGGCGCCACGCTGACCGTCCGTACCGCCAAGACCGTGACGCTCGTGGCGGACGGTTCGTCGACGCCGCTCACAACCACGGCGACGACCGTCGGCCAGGC
>JBDTDW010000227.1:0-3921 GCA_039922855.1 Candidatus Nanopelagicales bacterium
AGCTGACACCACCGGAGAGCACGAACGCCGTCGTCATGGTCCTGTTCCGATCACGACCGCGCCTTGGTGCAAATCCACCCGTCCGGCAACTGCCCCGATGCGAGGAACTCCCTGAGCCTGTTGGCAGCAGCAGGTGTCAGCGCGCTGTCAGCCTGTGGATAGAGGATCTGCTCCTCCTTCTCGTTGTGCCGCTCTAGCTGCCCGACCAGCTCGCGGCAGCTGTCCTTGACGGTACCGGTCGCGCTCGGGTCGGCCAGTTCTGCGTCCAACGCGGCCATGGTCGACCACATCTCGCCGTGCTCGCGCAGCATGACGAAGACCGGTGCCATCATCCCGGCCTCGCGCAAGGGTGGGAACAAGAACTCCTCCTCGAGGTAGATGTGGCGGCGCAGCCCGGACATCGCCTGAGTCAACGATTCGGTCCGGCTCGGCTCGGACAGGAATGCCGTGATCCCGTCGTCGATCTCGCGGTGCTCACGTTCCAGTGCTGCACCTAGTGTTTCCATCGTCTCCTCCTTGCCCGCCACTGTATGACCCCGGCCGATGCCTCCTCACCTCGCCCGTGCCCCAGAGCGCCGGACCGGGCTGGCACGCGTCGCAACGCCTGCGCTCCTCTGCAGCCATTACCCTGAACGCCGGAGGTGAAAGGCTTGCTGGTCGCCGAGGTGTCAGGTGTCGACCACGAGCTGTGGCATGGGTAGGACCGAGACACAACAGGTCGTACGTACGCGGGTCTATCGCGCCGGTCACCTGGAGAAGGAGGACTTCCCCGTCGAGGAGCTCTCGGAATACCTGGCCCAGCCGGACACGGTCCTGTGGGTCGACCTGTGCGCTCCGGACCACGCCGACATGGAGCTGATCTCCGAGGAGCTGAGTCTGCATGCTCTGGCCGTGGAGGACGCGGTCGACATTCGACAACGTCCCAAGCTCGACCGGTACGAGACCCACGAGTTCCTCAACATGTACGCGGTCCGGCTGGACCCGATCTCCGGGGATCTCGCTCTCAGCGAGCTGGCGGCGTTCGTCACTAAGCGGGTCCTGGTCACCGTACGCAAGGACAGCTCGTTCGACATGGACGCGGTTGTCGCGCAGTGGGACGGCTCACCCGACCTCGCGGTGCACGGCGTGGGGTTCTTGCTGTACGGGCTGATCGACCACGTCGTCGACGGTCACTTCGACGCCGTGGAGACCTTCGATGAGCAGATCGAGCAGCTCGAGGACCTGCTCTTCGATGACAACCCGCGCGACCAGGACGTACAACGCCGCAGCTTCGCCCTGCGCAAGAGCCTTGTCACCTTCCGTCGCGTGGTGCTGCCCATGCGCGAGGTCGTCAACACGCTGATGCGACGGGACGGTGACAACATCTCCGCGGAGATGATGCCCTATTTCCAGGACGTGTACGACCATGTGCTGCGCGCGACCGAATGGACGGAGTCGTTGCGCGACCTGGTGACCACGATCGTGGAGACGAACCTGACCCTTCAGGGCAATCGCCTCAACGTGATCACGAAGAAGGTGACGAGCTGGGCGGCGATCATCGCGGTCCCGACCGCCATCACCGGCTTCTACGGGCAGAACCTGCCTTACCCGGGGTTCGCGGACACCGCCGGCCTGATCACGTCCAGCCTGCTCATCGTGGTGATCTCCGGCGTCCTCTACCTGACGTTCAAGCGCAAGGACTGGCTCTAGGCCGGCGAGCTACTGACAACCGGGATGTGACTGGCACGGGGGGCGTCACCGGCACCGGGTGGCGACCCTGACGAGACGCGCGGACGGCCTGCGCTGCGTTGGACGGGGGTTCAGCGGCGGACGGCCAGCAGCACGGTGTCACGCACCGTCGTCGCTTGGCCGTCAGGGTCGATCGCCGACCGCTCCGGCGCCGCGGCCTCCCGGATGTCCCAGTCCTGCGCCGACAGGACCGCCGCGACCTGTTCGGCGGTGAAGAACATGTCCGGCATGTCAGGCCGGCGCATCTTGGTGTGCAGGTCCGAGACGTGGTGGGCGACCACGAGCAACCTGCCGCCAGGTCGTACCGCGGTGGCGAGCCGGCGGTGGACGTCGTCGCGGACCGCCGAGGGCAGGTGCAGGAAGCTGGCCGTGACGAGGTCGTACGCCTGCAGCGGCGGCTGCCACGTGAGGACATCGACCCGTTGCCACGAGGTGGCTGCGCGCTGCCCAGCCTCCCGCGCGTGAGCGGCGGCCCGGTCGAGCGCGACCTGGGAGACGTCGGCGCCTGTCACCTGCCAGCCCTGGGCGGCAAGCCAGATCGCGTCCGCGCCCTCTCCGCAGCCGACATCGAGTGCGTCCCCCGGTGTGATGCCGGTGAGCCGGTCGACCAGCTGGGGATTCGGGTTGCCGCTCCAGAGCTTCTGGGACGACCGGTACCTCTCGTCCCAGAAGTCCTGGCCGAGCATCTCGGCGGGGTCCATGGAGTGGTCGTGGGTCATGGCCGACAGTGTGCCTTTCCCCGTCGTCGCGACACGCACAGCCCTCGCCTGGCTCGTCGTGACGCTGACCCAGCGCCCTCAGCCTGCGAATGAGGAGAGGTCCCTGAGCTGGGTGAGGCGCAGGCTGTTGCCGGACGGGTCACGGAATCCGGCGTCGATGCCGTACAGCCGGTCCTCGGGGGGCTCTGTGAACTCCACACCGCGCGCCACCAGATCCTCGTACGCCGCCTGGCAGTCGTCGGTGGTCAGGAATACCGTGCCGGCAAAGCCCTTCGCGAGCAGCTCCTGGACCTCCTTCTGGGTCTGCGGGTCCAGCACCGGCGGTCCAGGAATCGCCATCAGTACCAGCGCGAAATCCTCCCCGGGAGTGCCGACGCTCAGCCAGCGGAAGTTGCCCATCTCCGGGACCGTGACATCGACTCGGACCTCCATGCCGAGCTTGTCGGTGTAGAACTTCAGGGCTTCGTCCTGGTCATGGACCCAGACCTGCGTATTCGCGATCGAGAGCATTGCGTCCTCCTGTTGTCTTCGGTGCCGGCGACGTTACGGAGCCACCTGGCGCCTCGTCTTCTCGAAACGTGCGGTGTTGCGGTCGGCTGTACGCGCGGGCCACACAGGCCGGTACCCGGGCGTACGCGGCCGCCGGCGGGAACGACGCGCGGTACTGCGACGGCGTGATCCCGTACATCCGGCGGAAGCTGCTCGTGAAGGAGCCGACGCTGGTCAGCCCGACCGACGCGCAGACGTCGGCGACGCTGTGGTCGGTCCCGCGCAGCAGGGCCGCCGCGCGCTCCAGGCGGCGGGTCAGCAAGTACGCGTGCGGGCTCTCCCCGAACGTCGCACGGAACGTTCGGCTGAAGTGGGCAGGCGAGAGCCCGGCCGCGCGGGCCAGCGTCGCTACGTCCAGGTCGTCCGCGTAGTGCGCGTCGACCAGATCCTTGGCCCGCACCAGATGGCGCGCGAGGGGGACAGCTGTCATCCGGGCAGGGTATCGACCCCTGTGCGAAGAGCCGCCTCTCGGTGGCAAGTCCGGGCGCTAGCCGTGACGAGCCCAGTCGGTGGGCACGTCAGAGCCCCCTTCCACGCTGACACGAGAACCGAAGCGGACGAACGTGGGGATGGGTACGACCTTCCCGGCGACCAACGCTTGACCTTGCCTAAAACCAGTTGCCTCGTCCAGCAGGGCCGGCGGAACGAACGAGAACAGCTCGGTGAGGCTGGCCACGTCCGAGACGGAGTTCATCCGCATGAGCATGAGGTTGTCGCACTGGGAGACGACGTTCTCGTGCACCTTCTGCGGACGTTGCGTGGAGATGAGCAGGTAGAGGCCGAACTTCCGGCCCTCGGCGGCGATCCGGATCGCGTATTCGGTCGCCAAGGCCTGCAGGGCGGATTCGGGCAGCTGCGGGCAGATGTTGTGCGCCTCGTCGATGACCACCAGGACCGGTCGGCGGCTGTTGCGCCGCGCCCACAG
>JBDTDW010000228.1:0-8245 GCA_039922855.1 Candidatus Nanopelagicales bacterium
CGCCGTCTCCGAGGTCGCCTTCCTGGTTGTCTTGATGGCACGATTCATCCTCGGCCGGCGACCTCGGCAAAGGGTCGGTCGCCAGGTCGCCGGTTCGTGAGGACGTCGACGTACCCCGGGAGTTCCCGAATAGCCTCATTTCGCATCGAGGAGGCGGCCAGGGCGATTCACTCGCTGGACCCCACCGGTGTTCCGTGCCGACTGATCTGATTGCCCACATCGCATGTGCCACAACTTGATCGTGTCGCCACCCAACGGACCACGGGGCCGGTGGCAGATTCTCTCGGGCGATCAAATGGCGGATAGGAAATTTCCCACGGGGACGAGCTGGGGCTCTCTCGTACAGCGGGGAATCAGTTGTAGTGGGTCAGCTGGGGCCACAGCGCGGACCACGGAGCTCTCGGCGCAGCGCACACGAGCACGGGGCCGCCGTACTCGTCGTTGTGCACGCCGGCGTTGTTGGTGATCGTGGCGGCCAGGGTGCACCCGCGGAAGTATTGGGCCGCGTCGCCCGGTTCGAACCCGAGCACGAGAACCGGTCCGCGTGAGCCCTCGGGCTGACCCCAGCTGCTAAAGCCGTTGTGACCGCTGTAGGCCGCTGGCAGGCCCTTGGCCGGCCCGAACAGGTCGATAGCGCCCGCCTCGCCATAGTTGTACGTGAAGATGACCGCGCCGGGGGGCAGCGCACGCCAGACGGTTGCGACAGTTGAGACGAAGTCCGGCCAGCCCACGGTCTCGCCTTGGTCGGGGTTCAGCGCCAGCACGGCGCTGCCGTTCAGCGAGGTCGCCGGCAACAGTGGTAATGCGACCAGGGCGCTGATCGCGGCGGAGATCACGATGACCACCGATGCTGTAATGGCCCGTATCCGCGCGTGACCTCGAGCAAGCCACCGGTCGATCGGCAGCGCCCCGGCCGCCAACAACGCGGGGTACAGGCTGGCAAGGTAGTACGCCTTGCCATCACCGACCAGGTACGCCGCGCCCACCAGCAGGTACGTCACCGCCAGGAACCGGTAAGCACGCAACGACCCGAACAGCGCCACCAGCCCGACGATCCACACCACCGACAGCAGCGGACTGACCAGCACCAGCTGGAACGGGAGGAAGCCCGCACGCCCGCCCTCCGCCGAGCCGGCGACGTTGCCCGCAACCGTCAGCTGCGGCCAACCGTTCAGGGCCTGCCACAGCAGGTACGGCGCTGCCAGGATCACCGCCACGCCCAGCCCGGCCAGGGCCCAGCGTGATCGCAACGGCCAGCGCGGCCCCACCAGCACCAGCGCGACCAGCAGCACCAGTGCCACGAACCCGATCTGCGGCTTGGCCTGGGCTCCCAACCCGACCACGGCCCCGGCCCACAGCAACGGGCGTGCTGAGCCGGTGGCCACCACGCGGATCACCAACCAGATCAGCAGGGTCGTGGACAGCAGGTCCACTGTCGTGGTCGTCACGAAGTGCCCGGTCGCCAACGCGAACGCCGACGCTGCCGTACAGGACGCCGCGATCAGCTGAGCACGCGCGGCGCCCCCGAGCTCACGTGCCATCAGTGCCGCCACCACCACGGTCACCGACGCGATCAGCGCCGACGGCAGCCGCAGCACGACCAGCGAGCCCGGTGCCAGTGCCTGCATCCACTGGCACAGCAGCGGCACCAGCGGTGGCTGGTCGGGATAGCCGAACGCCGGGTGGGCGCCGGCCTGGATGAAGTACAGCTCGTCACGGTGGTACCCATACCGGCTCGCCGTCGCCAGCAGCGCGGCGAACATGACCCCGGCAACAACCCAGGTCCACGTCGTCAAAGACGGCCGGCCCGGGTGGGAAACGATCTGGCCCGGGCCGGCATGCGGGCGAACGCTCTGCGACATGTTGGACCCTCCCATCCCTACGTCAACGAGCAGACCGGTATATCGGTTCAAACGAGCGGCCCCGTGGCACGGGGCGTCTGCGTACCAGTCGGTTCGGGGGACCTGCATCTCCGCCGTCAGGGAATGATCAGGTCGTCAGGTGCATCACCGGTGTCCCGGTGGGGGTGCGGATCTCTAGTGCGGCGATCTCGCTACCGGTCCAGGTGCTCGTGGCGGTGAGGTGGACCTGTCCCCCGGGTGCAATGTCCCAGGTCGCTACCCGTTGCACGGCCCCGCTCCGGTCGATAGCGACCAGCTGGTAGGTCTGGACGCCAGTGCCATAGCCGATCGGGTAGGTGCAATGCAGTTCGATCCCGGTCCCCCAGGGCAACGCCGCGAGCCGGGCGGTGGCCTGGATCGGGATGGCTCCCACCTGCACCAGCTGAGCGGCGACCGACGGTGGGGAGGTGTCGGTGTTGCGCCCAGACACGCCCCCGACCAGGGCCACCACCGCCAGGCACGCCGCCGCCGCCCCGAGTACCGACAGCGTCCACACCCGGCGCCGGCGTCCGCGCCGCACCGAGGCGAGCAACGAGGGCAGCAGCGAGGCGGGCAGCTCCAAGGCGCGGCCGACAACTTCATCCACAGGCACCTTGGACAACAACCCCGGCAGGCCGGCGACCTCCTGCACGGCTCGGGTGCAGTCCGGGCAACCGGTCAGGTGGTCCTCGTACGATCGGCGTTCAGGTGGGGTCAGCGCACCCAGCACGTACGCCGCGTCGTCGTGCGCGAATCGGCAGATCATTGACTGACCCCCATCTCTTCCAACTCGAGGCGCAACGCCCGCAACGCGTAATGGGTGCGGGACTTCACCGTGCCCTCCGGGACATCGAGCACCCGGGCGGCCTGAGCCACCGAAAGACCCCGGTAGTAGCACTCCACGAGCACGGCCCGGTGCTCAGCCGAAAGCCGGCTCAACGCGTCCGCGACCACCCACGACTGCAACAGCTCATCGGTCCCATCCCCTGTCGGCGATTCTGGCGGTTCGGAGGTCAGCACCTCCAACTGGGAACGCCGGGTACGCCAATCATCGATGACCAGGTGGCGGGCGACGGTGAACAACCACCCCCGCGCGGACCCAGTCGACTGGTCCAGAACCCCCGGGTGTCGCCACGCCCGCAACAGGGTCTCCTGCACCACGTCCTGCGAACGCGCAGCGTCACCACCGGTCAGCCGCAACACGTACCGCCACAGCGCGCCGGCATGCTCGTCGTGCAGCGCGCGCATCAACGCGGCCTCGCCGTCGGCCATCGCTCACCTCCTACCTGAACCCTGCACCCACAACCCGGTCAATACGAGCGGGCCGAGCTGCTCGCCGCAGTCTTGACCGGCTGCCCCGAGGGGGACACGGCGTACCAGGTGCCACCGAAGGACTGCACCCCCTCACCGCTCACATCCCCTGGAGCGTGGTCCTGGACGAACGTGTACAGCGGCCACCCACCGGCAGTCAGGATCGACGCCCCACCGGTCGTGGTGGCCTGCCCGACCTTGGCGACCACGCCCGGCCCGCCGGTGGCCACACCCGACACCGCCGGCCAGTTCGCCAAGCACGGCGCCGAGCACGACGACATCCCCGGTGAGTCCGCCGTCAGCAGGTACACCGTCATACCCTGAGCGTTCACCAGCACCGGACCCAGCGACGTGTTGGCCACCGCCAACCCCGCGGCAGACGCCCCCGCCCCCGCGACCGCGCCCGGAACACTGCTACTGCTGGCGCTACCCGTGCCCCCGCACGCGGCGGTGATCAATGCCAGCAGCGGGACACCGACCGCGGCGGCGATCTTTGCGACACTGCTCGTACTGGCGACTCGGGTGTTCATCGGCGACATCGTGGCCTCCTGAAGGCTCTCACCAACACCACGAACACCCGGCCCGATCGGTTCACCACCAGCGCAGCGAACCAACCCCGCTCCCCCAACTCACCGCTGCACGGTTGCTACCAGCCAACCCGACCGGGCGTCGGGACCGCCCCCAGCGGGGTCGTTCTCGTCCGCTAGGTCCTGCTGCCCGCCCTGAACTCTCCCGTCGCCACTTGTCCCACTGACCCCAGACTCGACCGGACCAGATCCGACGACTCACCCACGACGTTCTCGCCTCCGAAGAAGAGTCGGCCATGGGGTAGGGGTGTCCATGGTCCTGCGAGCCGGGTGGTGGTCGCTCTGCCTGGGCCTACCGGTAGCCAGGCGTATCTCCCGATCCTTGGCCCCTGACCCCTGAACAACCCACGGCTCCGTTCGCCCCCGGGGGTAGCCGCGGTCGGAACAGCCCGTGGTTCAGATCACTTGTCGCGTCAGGGTCCCTCCAGCACCCGCACGGAGCCGTTACTGGTGTGTACCTCGATGGTCCGCTGCGAGCTTGGGTCGGTGGGCACCGCCACGTCCTGCGTCCCGTTGCTTGTCGTAGCGATGACGCGGTACGTCGACCCGTCTCGAGGCACAACAACCTCGACCGAGCCGTTGCTGGTGCTGACTGTCGCGGCCATGGGCGCCACGTCGAAGGACAGCCAGACGTCGCCGTTCGACGTGTGTGCGTCGACGCGGTCGGAGCGCAGCGCGCTCGCCTCGATGGGGCCGTTGCTCGAGCTCAGGTTGACCTGGCCGGTGAGGTTGGACGCCTGCACGCTGCCGTTCGACGTCGCCGCGTCGATGTCGCCGCTCATGTCCCGCAGGGTCAGCTCGCCGTTGCGTGTGCGTACGCGCACCGTGATGCCCTCGGGCACGACGAGCGCCACCGTGCCGGAGCAGCCGAGGTCGATGTTGAAGCTGCAGCCGGACGACGTGATCACCAACCGGTCACCGTCACGACGCTGCACGACTGACGGCTTGGTCAGCGACCACGTGTAGGACCGGGTCATCGACACGGAGGTCGCATCTGCGACGCCGACGATCTGGACGGACTCGAACGCCAGGTCGAGGTCGAGCGCGTGAACACCCTGGTACGTCGCGCTGGTGTGCTCCGTCACGCGAGCCAGCAGGCTGACGAGGGTCAGCGCGCCCCATCCCACGGCGAGCAGCGACAGGCCGACGGCGAGGAGGCGCAACGAGGTGCGTAGGCCGGTATTCGGTCGCGGCTCGGCTGGGCCTGTTGACGCGGGCAGCGAAGTGGTTTGCGTGGTCATGGTCTGGCTCCTTAGCCGTTCAGCCAGCGCAGCACGGCCAGCACTCGTCGGTGGTCCTGCTCAGCCGGGGGCAGGCCGAGCTTGGTGAAGATCGAGCTAACGTGCTTTTCTACGGCGCCTTCGCTCACGACCAGCTCCGCTGCGATACCGGAGTTGGACCGGCCTTCAGCCATCAACTTGATGACCTCGGTCTCTCGCGGTGTCAGTCCCGCGAGGGGGTCGATGCGGCGGCTTCGGACGAGGAGTTGCTGGACGACCTCCGGGTCCAGTGCGGTGCCGCCAGTAGCCACGCGTCGTACGGCATCGACGAACTCGGCCACGTCGGCGACGCGGTCCTTCAGCAAATACCCGAAGCCACGGGTCTCGGACGCGATCAGGTCGATCGCGTAGCGCTCCTCGACGTACTGGCTGAGCATCAGCACGCCCACCTGGGGGTGCTGCGCCCTAATGACCAGCGCCGCGCGGACGCCTTCGTCGGTGTGTGTGGGAGGCATCCGGATGTCGACGACACAGATGTCGGGCCGATGCTCGTCGACGGCGCGCAGCAGCTGTTCGGCATCCTCAAGCGCCCCAACGACCTCGAGACCAGCATCGGTGAGCAGGTGGACCAGGCCCTGGCGCAGCAGCACCGAGTCCTCGGCGATCAGGACGCGCACGGCACCTCCACGGTCACGGTCGTCCCGCCGTCCGGCGAGGACTCTAGGCGGAAGGTCCCATCGACTGCGGCCACCCGGTCCCGCAGCCCGATCAAGCCACCCCCCGGGCTCTCCGTGGCGCCGCCGTGGCCGTCGTCGGACACCGATACGAGCAACCGGTCGCCGTCACCCTCGATGTGCACGGCGGCGTGGGTCGCACCCGAGTGCCGGGCAATGTTCGTGAGGGACTCGCTGACGACGAAGTAGGCCACCATCTCGATCGTGGGGCTGGGCCGCCGGCGCACATCGACGTCGAGCCGAACGGGAACGGGAGAACGAGCGGCAAGAGCGGACAACGCAGCGTCCAGCCCGCGGTCGGTGAGTACGGCGGGGTGGACACCTCGGACGACGTTGCGCAGCTCGGTGATGGAGTCCTTAGCCTCCCGGTGAGCCTGGGCCACCAGTTCCTTGGCGCCTTCGGGATCACTGTCGAACTTGGCCTTCGCACGGCCGAGGTTCATGGCCACTGAGACCAGCTGTTGCTGGGCGCCGTCGTGCAGGTCGCGCTCGATCCTGCGGCGCTCGGCGTCGGCGGCGTCCACCACGCGGGCCCGGGTCTGCGTGAGCAGCGAGACCTGAGCCCTCAAGGCGTCGTTCTGGCTCGGGGTCAGCAGGGCGGACACCAGCGCAACGTGAGCGGCTGCCAGGCCGGTGGTCAGCACCCGGGAGAGGAGTACGAACACCACGCCGATCGCGAAGCCGGCGGCGCCCTCGACAGAGTTGGACCAGTGCAACCAGGAGATGCCATCGCCGCCCGGTAACCGGTCAACATAGACGGGCAACAGCACGCCGGCCACGGCCACCGACCAGAACGACAGGACCAGACCCCCGGAGATGACCCCAAGTGGCAGCAGCAGCAGGCTGTAGCCCGCCTCCTTCCAGAACTCAGGCGAGACGGTCAGCGCCGCGCAGCGGCGCAACCAGCTCTGTCCGGGTTTGGCGACCATCGGACGAGTGGGCAGGTCGACGTCCATGAACAGCATGGCCCGGCGGCGCTCCATGATGGCCATGCCGTGAACGAGGTAGACCGTGGCCACCATGACCGGTAGGCCGAGCAAGAATGCGGGCAGTAGCCCGATGCTAAGCACCAGCCCAGTGACGGTCACCGTGAACGTGATCACACCGAAGAACAGGCCCAGAGTCACGTACGCCAGCTCGAGCAGTGGCCGGCCCACCCACCTGAACAGCATGTTCGCCTCTGCCTCCCAGTCCGCCTGCGTCGTCTCGTCCTGCGGCTTCTCGTCCTGACGAGGGGAGCCTCATTGCTTGGCGCAGAGCCTCTGGTGAGGCCCTGCGACAACCCACGCTAGAACCGCGGCCCCAAACCGACGAGCCCGTTGGCCGCCGAGTCGTACCTCGGGTTAACCCCACACCACGCTCGGCCGCTGGCCCCAGAGACACCGGCTCGCTCGCCCAGCGACTGTGGGAGTCGTTGGGAGACGGCCTGGTCACGGCCCGTCAACAAGACCAGAGAAGGAGCCTGTCATGACCCTCATCACCTCGCCCGACCACACCGGCCCCTCCCCGGCGCCGTGCCGGGTCACGGAACAGGGTCCGGGCACGGGCCAGCATGCCTCCGCTCTGTGGGCGCAGGTAGGGCGACGCGATCGGTCCGCGACTGTCCACTTCGGGAATGCTGCGCCGGTGCAGATCCGCGACCGGCCGGACCAGGAAGAGCGTCCCGAAGACGAGCGGCACACCGACCGACACGACGATCAAGGCCGTCCCAGTCGCTGTTACGACGAAAAGCAGGAGGCACGGCAACGCGAGCACCTTCGCCTCCAGCGCCCACCAGAGCCGGCCGATTCACCGCCGGAGTTCGTTGCCCACGACAGCAATCCTGGCGCACGAACCGCGCGCGAATGGTGGGGAAAACCCCACCGGTGCCGGGGACCCAGACCCAGTGCCGCGCGTCGAGGGCGGGACCGTCAAGGGCGACAGCTTTCTCGACGGGCAGAGGCCCAGTCCCAAGGAAAGGCGCCGATATGCGAACCCCGAGGATGAACCGTTCCCTGCCGGACGCCGCGCGGCCCCGCCCAGACTCCGCCCGGTCGATCACGGTACGAGTGGCCCGCTGGAGCGCCACCCACCCGTGGCGAGCCATCGGGGTCTGGCTCGTGTTCGTGAGCGCTTGCATCGCGATCGGCAGCACTGCCAGCCTGCAGCAGGCCAGCACCCTGGATCAGGGCACCGGACAATCCGGACAGGCTGCTCACTGGCTGCACGACGCCAGCCTGGACGCGCCGTACACCGAGAACGTCCTGGTCACCGCCCGCTCGGGCGCGCTGGACCGGATCGCGGCCCGGCGGGCGCTCGAGCAGGCCGCGACGGGAATGAGCTCGCTGCGGCCGGTCGCGCGGGTCGGCGCACCGATCACCAGCAGGGACGGCACCGTGATGACGATCCTCGTCACACTGAAAGCGACAAGTGGCAGCGACATGAGCGACGTCGACGTCGCGCCTCTGCAGGATGTGACGACCGCGGTGCAGAAGGAGTACCCGGACCTGCGCGTGGAGCAGGTCGGGGCGGTG
>JBDTDW010000229.1:0-4006 GCA_039922855.1 Candidatus Nanopelagicales bacterium
CCGCGCATCGCGTCGGCCACCTGCCGTTCCGGCGTCTGCGGTGCCGCGATGACGCTACGGCCGAAAGCGCGCGCCAGGCCCAGCAGCGACACCGCCAGGACGGGCGCGCCGCACCCGTCGGTGCCGACCGCCCCGGCCGGTTCACCGGTCAGCCGTTCCACCGCCTCCCGGGTCACCTGCTGGACCGGGTGGGACGGGTCGAGGTAGTCGGGCAGCGACCAGCCGTTCGCCACGCAGGTCGCGAGCATGCCGGCGTGCTTGCCGCTGCAGTTCATGACGATCCGGGACGGCGGGTCGCCGCGGCGCAGCGCCGCCTCGCGGGCGGCCTCTCCGTACGGCAGGTCCGGCGGCGTCTGCAACGCGGACTCGTCCAGTCCGGCACCGGACAGGATCTGCGCGACGGCAGCGACGTGGAACGGCTCGCCGGAGTGGGACGCAGCAGTCATGGCCAGGTGCTCACCGGTCAGTGCCAGCCCGGCTGACACCATCCCGGCGGCCTGCATCAACTTGTTCGACGATCTCGGGAACATCGCGACGTGTACGTCGCCCCGGCTCAGCAGCACCGCGCCCGACGCGTCGAGGACCACCAACGAGCCGCGATGCCGGCTCTCCACGAACCCGCTGCGTACGACCTCCGCGACCAAGACCGGACCCGCAGACCCCTCAGCCGGAGACCCTTGATCAGCTGAACGGGGATCGGGCGCCGGCGCCGGGCCGTTCAGGACCCCGACCCCCCGGCGAGCAGCTCGTCCACCGACGCACCACCGTCGCGGTAACGCCCGGCGAGCTCCGCGGTGAGCGCGTCGACGACCTGCTGCACCTGCCGACGGACGTCGGACACGTCGGACTCGTGGGCACGCAACGAGACCAGGGCCCGGGCCAGCTCGACGTCGGTGCGGTGGGACACATCGGAGATGACGGCGTCAGCGACCAGCGCCTCCACGTCACGGCGGTGCTCGTCGACCCGGCTCGGCTCGACGTGCATGAAGCGGCCCAGCCCACGGGTGGTGCGCTCCTCGGCGAAGATGGCCGGGAGCTCGTCGACGACCGCCACCCCGTCCGAGCTCGGCTCGCGCCGGCGCTGCTCGGCCCGCACGATGTCGATCCGGCCGTGCAACATCCGCCGAAGGAAGGACAGGTCGGCCTCTTCCTGCTCGGCTTCCTTGCGACGCTCCCGCAGCTCGGGAAGGGACAGCTCGGGAATGCCGACCATGAAGTCGTCGGCGAGTACCCGGTCGACACGACGTCGACCACCTGGCATTGGCCTGGTCACGAGCGAGCTCCGTTCCGACGGTCGAGTACCCCGAGCACCGTACGCGCCTGGTCCGTAGACATCGGCGGCCTCAGGGCCAGTGACGCGAGAGTAGCGGCCCGCTCCACCAGCTCCGCATTGTCCCGGACAGGTCGGCCCGGGGCGAAGTGCAGGGTGTCCTCCATACCGACCCGCAGGTGACCCCCCGCGGCGAGGGCGGCGAGGGCGACCGGGAGGGTCGTACGGCCGATCCCGGTCGCGGACCAGGTCGCGCCGACGGGCAGCGCGGACACCGCCGCCACGAGGGAGCCGACCGTGCCCGCCATGCCGCCAGGCACCCCCATCACCAGGTCACAGTGCACGTGCCCGCCGGCTGGTGCGCCCTCCTGGTCCAGCAGCCGGTTCAGCGTCGCCACGTGCCCGAGGTCGAACAGCTCGAACTCGGGGACCACGTGCTGTGCCTGGGTCCTTCGGTACAGCTCGACGATGAACGGCCACGGGTTCGCGAAGACCTCATCACCGAAGTTCACGGTGCCGCAGGTCAGCGAGCAGGTGTCCGGGTCGGCGTCCAGGACCGCGAGCCGGGCATCGAACGGGTCCGTGACGGCGCCGCCGGTCGAGAGCTGAACGACGAGGTCGGTGGTTTCCCGCACGGCGGACACGGTGTCCAGGAGGACCGCAGGGTCCAGTGTCGGTCGGGTATCGGCGCCGCGTACGTGAATGTGGATGACGGCCGCACCCGCGGCCTCGCAGTCCTTGGCCGTGGTCACAAGCTCGTCCAGGCGCACCGGCAGGGCAGGCACGTCCGCCTTGCTCGACTCCGCGCCGGTCGGGGCGACGGTGATCAATGTGGCGGTGGGCACGGGGCCATCGTGGCAGAACCGGCCAGGAAAGTAGTCGTGTGGTGCTCAACACCTGACCGTCGTTGGCCGATGCCCTGGTTACAGCTTCTGTCCGGCTACCCCCAGGGCCGCGGCAGGCACGTCCACGGGGTCGAGAGGAGGGCCGTGGTGACAGACGGCACCTTCTCGACACGGGTTGAGAACGTCCTTCTCGAGCTCGCCTCCCAGGAGGCCACCGGAGCACTCACCGTCAGCGAGCCGGACGGCGAGCACTCGACGGTGTGGTTCCGGGACGGCCTGGTCTACTCGGTGTCGGTTCCGGGACGTCGCCCGCTGCTCGGCGTACGCCTGATGTCCTCTGGAGCACTCACGCCGGAGTCGTTGGCTGAGGCGCTCGAGGTGCAGCGCACCGAGCTGCAGGGCTGGCGACTCGGCGAGCTGCTGGTCCACCTCGGATTCGTGAACCGCAACGTTGTCGAGGCGTTCGTCCTGGAGCAGGTGCACGACCAGGTCGCCGACCTGCTGCACTGGCAGGTGGCCGCCCACCGGTTCCGCAACGGTCAGCGCACGCGGCAGGACGTCGCGCCGCCCGCGGAGGTCACGGTGCTGCTCGCCGAGGCGAGGGCCCGCGATGAGCGCTGGACCACGATCCTCGCCGACATCGGCGGGGCGGACACCGTACCCGTGCTGTCGACCTCCGACGACGCGGCGAGCGACGTCGTGCTCGGACCTCACGACTGGGCCCTGCTGTGCAAGGTCGATGGGGTACGCAGCATCGCCGACCTGGCCGACGACTGTGGATTCACCGTGTTCGAGGCCGGCCTGGTCGTGGAGGGACTGATCACGGCTGGCCTCGTCGACGTGGAGTTCGCGGAGGCTGACGCCGGCGTCCGCGCCGAGGCGCCGTGGGTCGAGGACCATCCCAGCGACGCCGACGTCGCAACTTCGGTGGCCCGAGTGACAGCGGCACTCACCGACATGTTGAGCCCGGCCGGCGGGCGCCCGTTCGCTGCGCCGGCGCCCGCTGTGGCGCCCAGCCGCAGCGGCTCGCCCTTCGGTGCGCCTCCGATCCTTCACACCGAGGCCGAGCCCGAGCTGGCAGATGTCGTGTCGTTGCAGCAGGAGCGCGATGACCGCAAGGCGGACAAGGCTCGGGTGCAAGCCGAGCAGACGGCGCAGCGGATCGCCGATGAGACCCGCTTGGAAGCCGAACGCCTGGCCGCCGAAGAAGAGGCCGAACGGCTCGAAGATATCCGCCTTGACGCTGAGGCCCGGGAGGCCGCCGAGCGTGAGGAAGCCGAGCGCGTCGCCGCGGAGGAGGAGGAAGAGGAGGAGGAACGGCTCGAAGAAGCCCGCCTCGACGCCGAGGCCCGCGAGATCGCCGAACGCGAGGAAGCGGAACGCGTCGCTGTTGAAGAGGAAGAAGAACGGCTCGCGGCAGCGCGCGCGACCGAAGCAGCGCACCAGCACGCAGCCCAGGACAAGGCACAGCGCCGTGAGGCGGCGCGGATCGAGCGCGAGGAGCGGGCGCGTCGCGAGGCTCGGGCTGCCACCGATCGCAAGAAGGCGGAGAAGGCGGCACGTCGACTGGCCGAGCACTCCGAGGCGGATCGCTTGGCCTCGCTCGCGCAGGCCGAGCTGGCGCAGGCCGAACGGCTAGAGGAGGAACGACTCGAGACCGAGGCCCGCGAGGACGCTGAACGCGAGGAAGCCGAACGCGTCGCAGCCGAAGAAGCAGCCGCCGAGCGGCTGGCCGCCGAGGAAGCAGCAGCCGCAGCACTCCTGGAAGCCGAACGGATCGCCGCCGAAGCCGCTGAGGTGGAGGCGGCGCGGATCGCCGCCATGGACGCGGCGGAGGCGGCCGCAGCGCGTTTGGAAGCCGCGAGGATCACGGCCGAGCAGGCAGCGGCCG
>JBDTDW010000230.1:0-11671 GCA_039922855.1 Candidatus Nanopelagicales bacterium
CGGGTGCCGCCAAGATCGACAAGGACGCCCAGTACGCCCCCCTCGAGGCGGTGCGACTGGCCAAGGCGAGCGACTCGGCCAAGTTCGACGCCACCGTCGAGGTCGCCTTCGCACTCGGGGTCGACCCGCGCAAGGCCGACCAGATGGTGCGTGGCACCGTCAACCTGCCCCACGGCACCGGGCGGACCGCTCGGGTCGTGGTCTTCGCGGTTGGGCCCAAGGCGGAAGAAGCGCGCGCCGCAGGCGCGGACGTCGTGGGCGGCGACGAGCTCATCGACAAGGTGGCGGGCGGCTGGACCGACTTCGACTCCGCCGTCGCCACCCCCGACCTCATGGGCAAGGTGGGCCGGCTGGGCAAGGTCCTCGGCCCGCGTGGGCTCATGCCGAACCCGAAGACCGGGACGGTCACGATGGACGTCGCGAAGGCGGTCACGGACATCAAGGGCGGCAAGATCGAGTTCCGGGTCGACAAGCATGCCAACCTGCACTTCGTCATCGGCAAGGTGTCCTTCGCGGACGAGGCCCTGGTAGAGAACTACGCCGCTGCGCTCGATGAGATCCTGCGGCTCAAACCCTCTGCGGCCAAGGGTCGTTACCTCAAGACCGGCACGGTCTCCACCACGATGGGCCCGGGGGTGCCGCTGGACACCAACCGCACCCGCGACCTGCTCGAGCCCGTCGACGCCGAGTAGGCGGGTTGGTTCGACCCCGGGGCTGCGTTCGTTTTGACCCCGGGCCCCGGTCCGGATAACGTGGCCGGGCCGAAGACCGCCGGTCGCTGGCTGCCTGGACCAAGGGCAGTCGGCACAATCGTCCGCAGCACGCGGAGGGCCAGCGCAGGTGTGGACGTCGCCGACCCCGGGTCGGTCTCGAGCCCCGCCTTGCGCGGGGCTCTTCTCATGTGGTGAGGCACGCGACCGGCTACCACGTGGAAGGAGACCGATGTCACGGGACGACAAGGTCGAAGCCGTCGCACAGATCGCCGAGCACTTCCGCTCGTCGACGGCGACCGTCCTGACTGAATACCGCGGCCTCACCGTGGCCCAGCTCAAGACGCTGCGCCGCTCGCTCGGTGAAGGCGCTCACTACGCCGTCGTGAAGAACACGCTGACCAAGATCGCGGCCAAGAACGCCGGGGTCGAGGGTCTGGACGGTCTGCTCGTCGGGCCCAGCGCCCTGGCGTTCATCAAGGGTGACCCGGTCGAGGCGGCCAAGGGGCTGCGCGACTTCGCCAAGGCCAACCCGAAGCTGGTGATCAAGGGCGGCTACATGGACGGCAAAGCGCTGTCCACCGCCGAGATCACCCGGCTCGCCGACCTCGAGTCGCGCGAGGTGCTGTTGGCCAAGCTGGCCGGAGCCATGAAGGCGAAAACGGCCCAGGCCGCCGCGCTGTTCCAGGCTCCGCTTTCCAAGGCTGCTCGCACAATCGAGGCGCTGCGCCAGAAGGCCGAGTCCGACCCGTCGGTCATCGGTGGCGCCGGGACACCGGCGGTCCCGGAAGCGGTCAGCAACGACAACCTCGCGACGGACACCGCCCCGGCGGCGACCGACGCACCGGCGTCCGAACCGGACGCCACCTTCGCTGAGGACGCGGCGCCCGCCACGGCCGAGGCACCCGAGGCCTCCACGGACGAGACGCCGGCCGCTGTCGACGTCACGGACGAGCAGGACTTGCCGGGCTGACGCCCGTCTTACCAATTCAGTGCTTCCAACCCATCAGGAGAGGCGGCCGGGCCCCGGCCGCCAGCACCAGGACGAAAGGACCGCCGTCATGGCGAAGCTCAGCACCGACGAGCTGCTCGAGGCGTTCAAGGAGATGACTCTCCTCGAGCTCTCCGAGTTCGTGAAGCAGTTCGAGGACACGTTCGATGTCACCGCGGCCGCCCCAGTGGCGATCGCAGGCGCGGCCCCGGCCGCCGCCGGTGGTGGCGCCGCCGCCGAGGCAGTCGAGGAGCAGGACGAGTTCGACGTCGTCCTCACCGCGGCCGGCGAGAAGAAGATCCAGGTCATCAAGGAGGTGCGCACCCTCACCAGCCTGGGCCTGAAAGAGGCCAAGGATCTGGTCGAGGCAGCGCCCAAGCCGGTCCTGGAAAAGGTCAACAAGGAGACTGCCGAGAAGGCCAAGGAGGCACTTGAGGCCGCCGGGGCCACTGTCACCGTCTCCTGACCAGGGCGCACCCCCGCTACGCACGACGCACAACATCGCCGAAGGGCGGCAGCCGTACGCGGCCTGCCGCCCTCCGGCACGTCCGGGCTTGCTCGCGGGGGCCGGTCGCGCCGATCTGGGGCTCCTACCGGGACCAGTCGTTACCCTTTCGGGTCCGTCGGTGCTTGACGGGGGGACCGGTCGGGTCCATCCTCGTGGCGCGACGTCGCACCGGATCGCCGGGTCGAGGTCGTGAGCACGAGGGCTCCCACGGGGCCGAGGTGCGCAGGTGAGGCCCGCCGGTCGGCTCCCGACCGTGGCGTTCGGCCCCCGGCCTCGGCGATCGTCAGAGCCCCTGGACAGCAGCGCCCTGGACGGGTAGGCTGCTGCGTTGCGCTGCCTGTCTAATTTGTCGTGCCTTCGGCACGGCCGGCGAGGCACGCTCTGAAGAGTCTGCGAGCCCTTGGAAGGAACCCTGTTGGCCGCCGCGCGCAAGTCAGCTCTCGTCACATCCGCCACTGCTCCGCTTCGCGTCAGCTTCGCGAAGATCCGAGAGCCGCTCGAGGTCCCCGATCTTCTCGCACTGCAGACCGATGCATTCGACTGGCTGCTCGGCAACCAGCTGTGGCGCGACAGGGTCGCCGCCACGCTGCAGACGGGGAGCACGGCGGTCCCGCAGACCTCGGGTCTTGAGGACATCTTCGAGGAGATCTCCCCGATCGAGGACTTCGGCGGCTCCATGTCGCTCTCGTTCCGCGACCACCGCTTCGAACCGCCGAAGTACACCGAGGAGCAGTGCCGCGACAAGGACTTCACCTACGCGCAGCCGCTGTTCGTCACTGCGGAGTTCATGAACAACGAGACCGGTGAGATCAAGTCCCAGACGGTCTTCATGGGCGACTTCCCGATCATGACCCGCAAGGGCACGTTCATCATCAACGGCACCGAGCGCGTCGTAGTCTCCCAACTGGTCCGTTCGCCAGGGGTCTACTTCAACCGCGACCTGGACAAGACCTCGGACAAGGACGTCTACAACGCCAAGATCATCCCGTCTCGGGGAGCCTGGCTCGAGTTCGAGATCGACAAGAAGGACATGGTCGGGGTCCGCGTCGACCGTAAGCGCAAGCAGCCGGTCACGGTGCTGCTCAAGGCGCTGGGCTGGTCGGTGGAGCAGATCCAGGAGCGCTTCGGCCAGTACGAGTCGATGGTCGCCACCTTGGAGAAGGACGGCATCGAGGGCCAGGACGAGGCGCTCAAGGACATCTACCGCAAGCTGCGTCCGGGTGAGCCGCCCACGGCCGAGGCCGGCCAGGGCCTGCTCGACAACTTCTACTTCAACCCCAAGCGCTACGACCTGGCAAAGGTCGGCCGTTACAAGATCAACAAGAAGCTCGGTACGTCACTTGAGCTCACGCAGAGCACGATCACGATCAACGACATCGTCAACACGATCGAGTACATCGTGCGGCTGCACGCCGCGGGGCCGGACTTCACCGCGCCCGAAGGTCGCACCGTGCGACTGGAGACCGACGACATCGACCACTTCGGCAACCGCCGTCTGCGCACCGTCGGGGAACTGATCCAGAACCAGATCCGCACCGGGCTGTCCCGCATGGAGCGGGTCGTCCGGGAGCGGATGACGACCCAGGACGTCGAGGCGATCACGCCGCAGACCCTGATCAACATCCGCCCCGTGGTGGCCTCGATCAAGGAGTTCTTCGGCACCAGCCAGCTCTCGCAGTTCATGGACCAGACCAACCCGCTCGCAGGGCTGACACACAAGCGACGGCTCTCGGCGCTCGGGCCCGGCGGTCTCTCCCGTGAGCGCGCCGGCTTCGAGGTCCGCGATGTGCACCCCAGCCACTACGGCCGGATGTGCCCGATCGAGACCCCGGAAGGCCCGAACATCGGCCTGATCGGTTCGCTGGCCACGTACGCTCGCGTCAACGCGTTCGGGTTCGTGGAGACCCCGTACCGCAAGGTGACCGACGGTAGGGTCACCGACCAGATCGATTACGTCACCGCGGACGAGGAAGACCTGCACGTCATCGCCCAGGCCAACGCCCCCCTCAACGACGACAACACGTTCGCCGAGTCGCGGGTGCTGGTGCGGACCAAGGGCGGCGAGGTCGACTACATCCCCGGCACCGACGTCGACTACATGGACGTGTCGCCGCGCCAGATGGTCTCGGTTGCGACCGCGATGATTCCCTTCCTCGAGCACGACGACGCCAACCGGGCCCTCATGGGCTCGAACATGCAGCGTCAGTCCGTCCCGCTGCTGCGCAGCGAGGCGCCGCTGGTCGGCACCGGCATGGAGTACCGCGCGGCCACCGACGCCGGCGACGTCATCGTGGCCGAAGCGGCCGGCGTGGTCACGGAGGTATCGGCCGATGAAGTCACGGTCGCCCAGGACGACGGAGTGCACCGCAGCTACCGGCTGCAGAAGTTCCGCCGGTCCAACCAGGGCACCAGCTTCAACCAGCGTCCCATCGTGGAGGAGGGCGCCCGGGTCGAGGCTCGGCAGGTCCTCGCCGACGGTCCCTGCACAGACGAGGGCGAGATGGCCCTCGGCCGCAACCTGCTCGTCGCGTTCATGCCGTGGGAGGGCCACAACTACGAGGACGCGATCATCTTGTCGCAGCGGATCGTGCAGGACGACGTCCTGTCCTCGATCCACATCGACGAGCATGAGGTCGACGCCCGCGACACCAAGCTCGGCCCGGAGGAGATCACCCGGGACATCCCGAACGTCTCGGAGGAGGTGCTCGCCGACCTCGACGACCGCGGGATCATCCGCATCGGGGCTGACGTGGTCACTGGCGACGTGCTCGTCGGCAAGGTCACTCCCAAGGGCGAGACCGAGCTCACCCCGGAGGAACGACTGCTGCGCGCCATCTTCGGCGAGAAGGCCCGCGAGGTGCGCGACACGTCGCTGAAGGTCTCGCACGGTGGCGACGGCAAGGTCATCGGCGTCCGGGTCTTCGACCGCGACGAGGGTGACGAGCTGCCGCCAGGTGTCAACCGGCTGGTCCGGGTCTATATCGCGCAGAAGCGCAAGATCCAGGACGGCGACAAGCTGGCCGGCCGGCACGGCAACAAGGGCGTCATCTCCAAGGTGCTGCCGGTCGAGGACATGCCGTTCATGGAGGACGGCACCCCGGTCGACATCGTCCTCAACCCGCTCGGCGTCCCCGGCCGCATGAACGTCGGCCAGGTCCTGGAGACCCACCTCGGGTGGGTGGCCAAGACCGGCTGGGAGGTCGAGGGCGACGACGCCGAGTGGAAGAAGAGCCTGCGCTCGATCGGCGCGGACAAGGGGGAGCCCGGCACCAACGTCGCGACCCCGGTGTTCGACGGTGCTCGCGAGAGCGAGATCACCGGCCTGCTCGGGTCCACCAAGAAGACGGCCGACGGGCTGCGACTGGTCGGCGGCGACGGCAAGGCCAGGCTCATGGACGGCCGGACCGGCGAGCCGTTCCCGGCGCCGGTGTCGGTGGGCTACATCTACATCCTCAAGCTCCTGCACCTGGTCGATGACAAGATCCACGCGCGTTCGACCGGGCCGTACTCGATGATCACGCAGCAACCCCTGGGCGGTAAGGCCCAGTTCGGCGGCCAGCGGTTCGGCGAGATGGAGGTCTGGGCTCTGGAGGCGTACGGCGCGGCCTACGCCCTGCAGGAGCTGCTGACCATCAAGAGCGACGACGTCGTGGGCCGGGTCAAGGTCTACGAAGCCATCGTCAAGGGCGAGAACATCCCCGAACCCGGCATCCCGGAGTCGTTCAAGGTGCTCATCAAGGAGATGCAGTCACTTTGCCTCAACGTCGAGGTGCTCTCCGGCGACGGTGTCGCCATCGAGATGCGCGACTCCGAGGACGATGTCTACCGCGCCGCGGAAGAGCTGGGTATCGACCTGTCGCGGCGTGAGCCGAGCAGCGTCGAAGAGGTCTGAGGTTGTCCGTGGGTCTGCGTTCGACACCGTGTGCAGACCCACGACCCCCCGTACGACCACGACTGACGAACCCCGAAAGCAAGGACACATACAGTGCTTGACGTCAACTTCTTCGATGAGCTCCGCATCGGCCTGGCCACCGCCGACGACATCCGCACCTGGTCCCACGGCGAGGTCAAGAAGCCTGAGACCATCAATTACCGCACCCTCAAGCCGGAGAAGGACGGTCTCTTCTGCGAGAAGATCTTCGGCCCCACCCGGGACTGGGAGTGCTACTGCGGCAAGTACAAGCGCGTTCGGTTCAAGGGCATCATCTGTGAGCGATGCGGGGTCGAGGTCACCCGGGCCAAGGTCCGCCGCGAGCGGATGGGTCACATCGAGCTGGCAGCCCCGGTCACTCACATCTGGTACTTCAAGGGTGTGCCCAGCCGGCTCGGTTACCTGCTCGACCTGGCCCCCAAGGACCTAGAGAAGGTCATCTACTTCGCCGCGTACATGATCACGACGGTCGACGTGGACGCGCGCACCCGCGACCTGCCCTCGCTCGAGAGCAAGATCTCGGTCGAGAAGCAGCAGGTCACCGACCGCCGCGACGACGACGTCAACAAGCGCGCCAGCAAGCTCGAGGCCGACCTCGCTGCTCTGGAGGCCGAGGGTGCCAAGAGCGACCAGCGCCGCAAGGTACGCGAATCGGCAGAGCGCGAGATGGCCCAGATCCGGCGCCGTGCCGACGCCGAGGTGGACCGTCTGGACCGGGTGTTCGACCGCTTCAAGGCCCTGAAGGTCCAGGACCTCGAGGGTGATGAGATGCTCTACCGCGAGATGCGTGACCGCTACGGGCGCTACTTCTCCGGTGGCATGGGCGCTGCGGCGATCCAGAACCGCCTCGAGACCTTCGACCTGGCCGGGGAGTCGGAGTCGTTGCGCGAGATCGTGCAGACCGGCAAGGGCCAGCGCAAGACCCGCGCCCTCAAGCGGCTCAAGGTCGTGACGGCATTCCTGCAGACCCGCAACTCACCCATGGGCATGGTGCTCGACTGCGTCCCGGTGATCCCTCCGGACCTGCGTCCGATGGTGCAGCTCGACGGCGGCCGGTTCGCGACGTCCGACCTCAACGACCTGTACCGCCGGGTCATCAACCGCAACAACCGGCTCAAGCGGCTGCTCGACCTCGGCGCACCCGAGATCATCGTGAACAACGAGAAGCGCATGCTCCAGGAAGCCGTTGACGCGTTGTTCGACAACGGCCGCCGCGGCCGGCCGGTCACCGGCCCGGGCAACCGCCCGCTGAAGTCCCTCTCGGACATGCTCAAGGGCAAGCAGGGCCGGTTCCGGCAGAACCTGCTCGGCAAGCGCGTCGACTACTCCGGCCGCTCGGTCATCGTCGTCGGCCCGCAGCTCAAGCTGCACCAGTGCGGGCTGCCCAAGGCGATGGCGCTCGAGCTGTTCAAACCGTTCGTCATGAAGCGGCTCGTCGACCTCAACCACGCGCAGAACATCAAGTCCGCCAAGCGCATGGTCGAGCGCTCGC
The DNA here is from genome assembly GCA_039922855.1 of Candidatus Nanopelagicales bacterium. GTDB lineage: Bacteria > Actinomycetota > Actinomycetes > S36-B12 > CAIYMF01 > JAFIHG01. The sequence goes on from JBDTDW010000230.1 coordinate 7,633, forward strand.
GCTCTGTCGTGTGGGACGTCCTGGAAGAGGTGATCACCGAGCACCCGGTGCTTCTCAACCGGGCACCGACGCTGCACCGGCTGGGCATCCAGGCCTTCGAGCCACAGCTGATCGAGGGCAAGGCCGTCCAGATCCACCCGCTGGTGTGCACCGCATTCAACGCAGACTTCGACGGCGACCAGATGGCGGTGCACCTGCCGCTGTCGGCGGAGGCGCAGGCCGAAGCCCGCATCCTCATGCTCTCCAGCAACAACATCCTCTCGCCCGCCGACGGACGTCCGGTCACCTCCCCGACCCAGGACATGGTGCTCGGGATCAACTTCTTGACCTCGGAGCGGTTCGACAACCCCGGTGACGGGCGCGCGTTCTCCTCGATGGCCGAGGCGATAATGGCGTTCGACGCGCACGAGATCAACCTGCAGTCGCACATCACCATGCGCTACGTCGACATGCTCCCGCCGCTGGGCTGGGAGGCTCCGGAGGGCTTCGTCCCCGGCGACCCGTTGGTGATCGAGACCACGCTGGGCCGCGCCTTGTTCAACGAGGCGCTGCCGATGGACTATCCGCTGGTCAACCGCGAGGTCGACAAGCGCGTCCTCGGCGGAATCGTCAACGATCTCGCCGAGCGCTACCCGAAGGTCCAGGTGGCGGCCACGCTCGACGCTCTCAAGGAGTCCGGTTTCCGCTGGGCCACCCGGTCCGGAGTGACGATCTCCATCGAGGACGTCGTCACCCCGCCGAAGAAGGCCGAGCTGCTCGCCGAAGCGGAGAAACGGGCCGAGAAGGTGCAGACCCAGTTCGAGCGGGGCCTGATCACCGACCTCGAACGCCGGCAGGAGCTCATCGAGATCTGGACCCGTGCCACCGACGAGGTCGCCGACGCGATGCGTGAGCACTTCCCGCGCACCAACCCGGTCTTCATGATGGTCAACTCCGGTGCGCGCGGTAACTGGATGCAGGTCCGCCAGATCGCCGGCATGCGTGGGTTGGTCGCCAACCCCAAGGGCGAGATCATCCCGCGGCCGATCAAGTCGAACTTCCGCGAGGGTCTGTCAGTCCTGGAGTACTTCATCGCCACCCACGGTGCTCGCAAGGGGCTCGCGGACACGGCGCTGCGTACCGCCGACTCCGGCTACCTGACCCGCCGGTTGGTCGACGTCAGCCAGGACGTGATCATCCGCGAGGTCGACTGCGGCACCGACCGTGGCCTGGCCATGCAGATCGGCGAGGCGGCGTCGGACGGCTCGGTGCGGCGCATCGAGAACGTCGAGACCGCGGTCGTGTCCCGGGTGCTCTCCGAGGACGTGGTCGTGGAGTCGGCGACGCTTGCCCCTGCCGGGTCCGAGCTGGGCATCCAGACGGTCGACGCCCTGGTGCGCGCCGGTGTCACCTCGATCAAGGTGCGCTCGGTCCTGACCTGCGAGAGCAAGGTGGGCACCTGCGCCACCTGTTACGGCCGCTCGTTGGCCACCGGCCTGCTGGTCGACGTCGGTGAGGCGATCGGCATCGTCGCGGCGCAGTCGATCGGTGAGCCCGGGACCCAGCTGACCATGCGGACGTTCCACACCGGCGGCGTCGCCGGCGAGGACATCACGCACGGCCTGCCACGTGTGGTCGAGCTGTTCGAGGCGCGTACCCCCAAGGGTGTCGCCCCGATCAGCGAGTCCGCCGGACGGGTCACGATCGACGACACGGACAAGGTCCGCAAGATCATCGTGACTCCGGACGACGGCACCGAGGAGATGGCGTACTCGGTCTCCAAGCGCAGCCGGCTGCTGGTCACCGATGGTGGGCGAGTGGCCGTGGGCGACAAGTTGATCCAGGGTGCCGTCGACCCCAAGCAGGTGCTGCGGATCCTCGGACAGCGGGCGGTGCAGCTGCACCTTGTCGCGGAGGTCCAGGAGGTCTACCGCAGCCAGGGTGTGTCGCTGCACGACAAGCACATCGAGACGATCGTGCGCCAGATGCTCAAGCGGGTCACGATCATCGAAGGTGGCGACACCGAGTACCTACCGGGCGAGCTGGTCGAGCGCGGGCTCTTCGAGTCCGAGAACCGCCGGGTCGTCGCGGAGGGCAAGACCCCCGCGTCGGCCAGACCCGAGCTCATGGGCATCACGAAGGCCTCGCTGGCGACGGAGTCGTGGCTCTCAGCGGCGTCGTTCCAGGAGACCACCCGGGTGCTGACCGATGCCGCGATCCACGCCAAGTCGGACCCGCTGCTGGGCCTGAAGGAGAACGTCATCCTGGGCAAGCTGATCCCGGCCGGGACCGGTATGCCGCAGTACCGCAACGTCAAGGTCGAGCCGACCGAGGAGGCGAAGGCGGCGATGTACGCCTCGCTGTCCGCGTACGACGACCTCGACTACGGCTCGTTCAGCGGTGGTGGCGGCGGCCAGGCCGTCGCCCTGGAGGAGTACGACTTCGGCGGTTATACGGGGTGAAGGCCGAGCGGAGCCAGGGCACGTACTTCGTCCTGGATCCCGAGGTCGAGTCACGTTCGGACCGAGCGCAGCGAGGGCGCGTTACGGGGTGAAGGCCGAGCGGAGCCAGGACACGTACTTCGTCCTGGATCCGCAACGTCGAGTCACGTTCGCGACGCGCTACGGGGTAAAGGTCGATCTGGTCCGAAGGGTGTGCTGGCTGTCGGCGGGGCACGCCCTTCGGCCATGATGTGGCGATGAGCGAACCGAGCCAGCCCGCGCTTCCGGACCCCGACCAGCCCGGCAGTACCCCACCTGGCTCGTACCCTCCCAGCGCGTACCCACCGGCGGTGCCCGACTCCTCCGGTGCGGCCCAGCCCCCGGCCGCGCCCGACTACTACGGCCCGGGGTATGCGACGCCGGCGCAGTACGGGCAGTCGCAGTACACCCCGGTCGTAGCTCCCACCCAGTCCAACGACGCAGTCGTCGCCCTCGTGCTCTCGATCGCCTCCTGGCTGTTCTGCCCCATCGTGCTGGCCATCGTCGCGCTGGTCTTCGCGGCCAAGGCCAAGCGCGCCATCGCGGCCTCGAACGGCTGGGTCACCGGTGAGGGGATGGCGACCGCGGCCAAGGTGATCTCCTGGATCAACATCGCGCTGGTACTCGTGGGTCTGATCGCGTTCGTGGTGGTCCTCGTCGTGCTCGCCGCGACGAGCTCGTCGACCACGTACGGCTGACCCTGGGCGCTGCTCTCGGCCCGATCGGCGCAGCCCTTCCCCTCGTTTTGACCTGACCGGCCCGGCCTCGGTAGTCTTTCCCACTGTGCCTGGGTAGCCCCGGGCTGCCGCGTGAGCGGGTGCTGCTAGCGGCGCCTCCTCTCGTGTGCCTCTCCTCCAGCATCGGAGTGTCGGGCCCGGGCCTCCGGGCGGGCCGCGACACGCCCGACCTCGGGGGTCGGGCGTTCCTGTGACCACGAGCACCACACGAACTACGGAGAAGGCGTGCCCACGATCCAGCAGCTGGTCCGCAAGGGCCGGCAGGACAAGGTGTCGAAGAACAAGACGCCGGCGTTGAAGGGCAGCCCGCAGCGTCGCGGGGTCTGCACGCGTGTGTACACGACGACCCCGAAGAAGCCGAACTCCGCGCTGCGCAAGGTCGCCCGCGTTCGGCTCACCAGCGGCATCGAGGTCACTGCCTACATCCCCGGTGTCGGTCACAACCTGCAGGAGCACTCGATCGTGCTGGTGCGTGGCGGCCGGGTGAAGGACCTCCCCGGCGTCCGTTACAAGATCATCCGTGGCGCGCTCGACACGCAGGGTGTCAAGAACCGCAAGCAAGCCCGCAGTCGCTACGGCGCGAAGAAGGAGAAGAGCTGATGCCACGCAAAGGCCCCGCTCCCAAGCGTCCGATCGTCGTCGACCCGGTCTACGGTTCCCAGCTGGTGACCCAGCTGATCAACAAGGTGCTGCTGGACGGCAAGAAGTCCACCGCGGAGCGCATCGTCTACGGCGCCCTCGAGGGGTGCCGTGAGAAGTCCGGCGCCGACCCCGACGTCACGCTCAAGCGTGCCCTGGACAACGTGAAGCCGGCCATCGAGGTCAAGTCCCGCCGCGTCGGCG
>JBDTDW010000231.1:0-5330 GCA_039922855.1 Candidatus Nanopelagicales bacterium
CATGAGTGCATCCTCTCGCACCCTGTCCGGGCCGGGTTCACGGATGTGGATCAGACGTCAAGGTCATCGGCGACGGCGCGCAGCACGGCCGCGACCTTGGCCGACGATGCGTCGTCGGGGTATCGGCCGCGGCGCAGGTTGTTGGACAGTCCGTCGAGCAGCTTGATGAGGTCCTCGATGAGCGGGGCGAGGTCGTCGGCGGGCTTGCGCTTGGCCTTGACCACGCTGGGCGCCGGCTCGAGCACCCGGATCGACAGCGCCGAAGGGCCCCGCTTGCCGTCCGCCACGCCGAACTCGACCCGGGTCCCGGGCTTGAGGGTCGTGGCACCCGCCGGCAGTGCCGACGCGTGCACGAACACCTCGCCGCCCTCATCGGTGGCGAGGAAGCCGAAGCCCTTCTCGGTGTCGAACCACTTGACCTTGCCGGTGGGCACAGCGAACCTCGATCTCGTACGGGCGCCGGAGCGGGACCGGCTGACGTCACCGTGGGACCACGGAGGCGGGCACACCAGCCTATCTCGCACGACCCGTCAGGACCGCACCCGATTCTGCAGGCCGTAGCGCGCGGTTCGCCCGGTGCCTCGGTGCCCGCGTAACGTGGTGCGGATGTCCGGGACCGAACGCGCCAGCTCCGCGAGCCGTGCGCGTGCAGCCGGGGCCGGCCCTGCAGCGGCGCGGTCGCTCGCGGACGACCTGCGCCGCCGGGACGACGAACAACTCGCGGCGCTGCTGCGCACCCGCCCCGACCTGGTCCACCCGGTGCCCGCCGACCTCGGCGTACTGGCCACCCGTGCCACGACCAGCGCCTCCGTCACGCGTGCCCTTGACCGGCTCGACCTAGGCGCGCTGCAGGTCGCCGAGGGGCTCGCGGCCCTGCCCGAGCCGACGCGGCGGCGTGACCTGGCCCGGGGGTTGCCGGGGATGTCGACCCCGTACCTGAAGGCCACCCTCGCCCGGCTGCGGGCCGAGGCGCTGCTGTGGGGTGACGACGACGACCTGCACCTGGTGAGACTGGTGCGCCAAGGGTTCGGGGACTACCCGGCCGGTCTCGGGCCAGAGATGGCGCAGGGCAGGCGTGGGGTCGCGGCGTACGCGAAGGACCCGGACCTGGTCCAGCGCACGCTCGCCGACGCGCCGCCGGAGGCCAGCGAGGTGATCGAGCTCTTGACGTGGCAGAGCCCGGTGGGTCGGCTCGAGAATGCCGATCGGGTCGTCACCGTCGACACCGCAGCGACCGCGGTGGAGTGGCTGCTGGCCCGTCACCTCTTCGAGCCTCTGGACGAGAGCACGGTGGTGCTGCCCCGGGAGGTCGCACTCGCGTTGCGCGGTGGCGTGCTGGTGCGCGACGTGCAGCCTGGCCCCCCACCGGTCGCGGCGCGCGCCGTGCGCGAACCTGCGCTCGTCGACGCGACGGCCGGCCAGCAGGCGTACCGGTTCGTACGAGCCGTCGACGACCTGCTGCAGGCCTGGTCCCTGGCGCCACCGCCGGTGCTGCGTGCCGGTGGGTTGGGCGTTCGCGAGCTGGCGCGTACCGCCGGCGCCCTCGACCTCGACGAGTCGCAGACCGCCGTCGTGGTCGAGACGGCTTACGCGGCCGGGCTGCTGGCCGCGGACGGCGAGGTCGGGGAGGCATGGTGCCCGACCCCGGCGTACGACGTGTGGCTGACCCGACCCACCGGTGAGCAGTGGGCACTGCTGGCGCTCGCGTGGCTGGCAACGACACGGACGCCGGCCCTGACGAACGGGCGCGACGCGACGGGGGTGCGTACCAACGTCCTGGCTCGCGACCTCGACCGCCCAGGCGCTCCGGACGCGCGACGCGGGACCCTGGAAGCGCTCGCCGCACAGCCGGCGGGGGTGTACCCGGACCCGGCCGACCTGGCAACCTTGCAGCAGTGGCGACGGCCCCGGCGCCAGACACCATTGCGGTTGCTGGTGTCCGCTGCGACGTTGCCGGAGGCGGAGCAGCTCGGTGTCACCGGGCTCGGCGCCTTGTCGAGTCACGGTCGCGCGCTGCTGGATGCGCCCGTCCCGGACGACTCGTCTGCGGAGGCGAGAGCCTCGGCACGCATGCCGGGTCGCACACCGGTGCCCGAGGCAGTGGTCGCGGCCCTCACCCCGTTCCTACCGACGCCGCTGGACCACGTGCTGCTGCAGGCCGACCTCACCGCCGTGGCACCGGGCCCACTCGAACCCGGCCTGGCCGCCCAGCTCGCGCTCCTGGCCGACGTCGAGTCCACGGGCGGGGCGACTGTGTACCGGTTCGGGGAGGGGTCCGTGCGACGTGCACTGGATGCCGGGCACAGCGCGTCCGACGTGCTGGCGATGCTGCAGCGGCACTCGAGAACCCCTGTGCCACAGCCACTTTCCTACCTGGTGACAGACGTCGCACGGCGCCACGGGGCGGTCCGCGTCGGGGTGGCGTCGGCGTACGTCCGCTGTGACGACCCTGCGACGATCGCGGCGATGCTGGTCGATCGCCGGCTGGCGCCGTTGCGACTGAGCCGCCTGGCCGACACGGTTCTGGCCTCGCAGGCCGCACCCGACGAGGTGCTGGCAGGGCTGCGCGAGGCCGGGCTGGCCCCGAGCGCAGAAACCCCTGACGGCACGGTCGTGATCCGGGCCCCGCAGAGCCGGCGCACCCCGCCGCGACCACGGCCGCCCCACCTGAGCGCGGACCCGCCGCCTGCAACGGCGGCTCTGATCACGGCAGCCATCCGCGCGCTGCGCGCCGGCGAGCACGCCGCTGCGAACCGACCCGAGGCGTTGTTCGAGGGCGATGGCTCGGGCCGGTTGGGTCGCTCCACGACGGGCGAGACCCTCGATGCTCTGCACACCGCGCTCGAGGGTGGGACCAGCGTCTGGATCGGCTATGCCGACCCCACGGGCACGACCACCGAGCGGGTCGTCGAGCCGTTGCGCCTGGACGGCGGATTCCTCACCGCGTACGACCTGCGGACCGCGGAGGTCCGCACCTTCACCGTGGCCCGTATCACCGCCGTCGCCCCGGTCGCCGACACTCGCTGACCCCGGCGCCGCGCCGTACAGTCGAGTAGCACGGCCCGCTACCCGCTGCGACACCCGGTTCCGGAGGGGGAGAACGAATGGACTTGGCGCAGATCCACAGAGCGCTGATGCTGGCGCATCACGAGATCATCGAGGATCCGCGCAACGATGCAGAGGGGCTGGACGGCGCCTCGTGCGGACCACACGTCAAGCACCTGGCCCAGCTGGCGATGGGCGCAGCGGCCGAAGGTGTCAGCGCACAGACGTGGCGTGCCTCGATCATGGACGAGTTCGGGTCAGAGGTAGCGCCGCTGGTGGATCAGGCGGACGCCTGCATGCACAGCTCCGGCCTGTGGCCCTGGCCCGAGACCTAGACCGAGCGCGGGACGCACGTCACTAGAGGGAGCAACCCCATGACCCAGGAGCAGGCCTGAAAGGTACGACCAAGTCCGGCCTCGGTCTCGGGGTGGAAGGACTCGTTAGATGGAGTGGATCGCCGCGAGCTTGCCCAGCACCAACCGGATCGTCTCGCTGTTGCCAGCGGTGAAAGGTCCGCCAAGTACTCCGGCGTGGGCTTCTCCCAAGATCATGACCGTTTCTCATGCTGCTACTGGTTGGCACTGGTCAAGTTCTCAAACGCGAGCGGTTCCAACTACCGGCCCGAGGCGGGTGTGCACTGCACGCCGATCGAGTGCCACCCAACCCGGGTCTCCCGTCATTGCCGACGGGTCGAGAACTCTTGTTCAAGCCGGGCATTCCGGCGAGTTTCTGGATGCGGACCCACCCCAAATGATTCTTCAGTCCGGGCGCGGCAGCAAACAAGCCTTCTCATCGCCATGGTGGCCGAACGTTCCTGACTGCTATGGCGTACCGGCCGGACACCGGGTGCGACATGGCCGGTGAGGCCGCTGGCAGCGCCGCGGACGTGCTGGTGATCTTCGGGATCACCGGGGACCTGGCGCGCAAGATGACGTTTCGGGGTCTGTACCGGCTGGAGCGGCGAGGGCTGCTGAACTGTCCGATCATTGGAGTGGCAGGTCAAGACCTTCCCGTGACCGAGCTGGTGGCGCGGGCGCGTGCCGCGATCGGTGCGGCTGGGGAGAGCGTGGACGAGACCGTCTTCTCCCGGTTGGCCCACCGGTTGTCCTATCTGCACGGGGACGTCACCAAGAACGAGGTGTACGAGCAGCTCGCCGGCCACCTCGCGGCCTTCCACCGTCCGCTGTTTTACCTGGAGATGCCGCCAGCGCTGTTCGGGCCGATCGTGGATCACCTTGGCACGGCCGGGCTCGTGCGGGGCGCGAGGGTCGCGGTGGAGAAGCCGTTCGGGCACGACCTGGCTTCGGCTCGCACCCTGAACGCCCGGCTGCACGAGGTGTTGGCCGAGGAGCAGATCCTGCGAGTGGATCACTTCCTGGGCAAGGAGCCGGTGATCGAGCTGGAGTACCTGCGCTTCGCCAACCTCGCCCTGGCCCAGGTGTGGGACCGGCACAGCGTGTCCTGCGTGCAGATCACCATGGCCGAGGACTTCGGCGTCCAGGACCGCGGCGTCTTCTATGACGAGGTGGGGGCGCTGCGTGACGTAGTGCAGAACCACCTGTTACAGGTCCTCGCGCTGGTGACGATGGAGCCACCTGTGGGCCCCGGAGCCGATCCGCTGCGAGACAGCAAGGCCGCGGTGCTGGCGGCGATTCCCACCGCCGATCCGGCCGGCTACGTCCGTGGTCAGTACGACGGATACCTCGACGTGAGCGGTGTGGCCGCGGCATCGACCACCGAGACGTTCGCGGCGCTGCGCCTAGGAATCGACAACGACCGCTGGGCCGGCGTACCGATCTTCCTTCGCGCCGGCAAGGCACTCGCGCAGCGCGTCACCGAAGTCCGGCTGCTGCTGCATCACACACCACCGCTGCCGTTCCTGCCCGACCCGACCCAGGCTGATGCGAACCAGATCGTGCTGCGCATCGACCCCGACCCGGGCCTGCGGCTCCAGATCGCGGCCCGCGGCACGCAGACCTGGCGCACCGTGCACCTGGATACCTCGTTCAGCCAAGAACTCGGCGAGCCGCTGCAACCCTATGAACGGCTGCTGCACTATGCGCTGATCGGTGAACACCAGTTGTTCACCCGCGAGGACAGCGTCGAACAGACCTGGCGCATCATGCAACCCTTGCTCGATCAGCCGACACCACCGGACACCTACCAGCCTGGCTCCTGGGGCCCTGCTGCGGCCGAATCGCTGGTGCACGGGCATCCGGGCTGGCAGCAGCCCTGGCTCACGGCCGCGGATGGGACCGCAGCCACGCGACCGGCCAGAGCCGACA
>JBDTDW010000232.1:0-5369 GCA_039922855.1 Candidatus Nanopelagicales bacterium
GGTCAGTACCCGCGCGGCGACCTGGTCCGGGGTCAGGACCGGCATCGCCGGGTCGGCCGCAGCACTGTCGCTTGCCCGGGTGCCGGTTGGCAGAGTCACGTGCTCGACGGAGTTCGTCGACGAGGAGTAGACCCAGACGTCGCCGCCGTTGTGCACGACGTCGCTCTCGGCGAGGTCACCCAACAGCGCGATCCGCTGTCGCTGGGCTCCGTCGAGCCACACTCGTGCGGTGTGGGTGCCGGTCGCGAGGTTCTGCCAGGACAGAGCAGCCTGCCCCGAGCCGGAGGTCGGCAGGTCCGGCAGACCGAGCCGTGCCGTCTCCACGACCGTGCCGGACAGCGCCGGTGCGGGCGAGGTCATCAGAGCGGCGAGCAGCGACCCGGCGCTTCGTTCCGGGAGCACGGGGTGGTCCCGCCCGACGGCGATGCTCGGCATGATCGCGACGGTCGCGACCACGGCCCCGGCCGCGACCGGGACCGCCCAGCGCAGCCGCCGGTTCGTTGAGTTGCGCATTGCTCCATTGTGCCTCAGCTGTCCAGCGGACGCCCCTGCGCTGTGCCTGCGGTTCCTCCGCCGGCCTCGGCCGCCATCAGCGCCAGCAGGACGTCGAGCGCTGCGGCGACCGTGTCCGCGCGGACCTTGTCGCGGTCCCCTGCCAAGGACAGGCGAACGTACTTCTGATGGTGCGGCCCCTGGACCGCCACGAACACGGTCCCGACCGGTACCCCGCCCTGCGGGTCCGGTCCGGCCACCCCGGTCGTCGCGAGGCCGTACGACGCATCGCACAGCGTCCGCACTCCGGCCGCCATCGCCCGGGCGACGTCGCTGTCCACCGGGCCGCGGGCCGCCAACAGGTCGGCGTCCACGCCCAGCAGGGCGGCTGTGAGGCCGGTGGCGTACGCGACAACACCGCCGCGTACGACCGCGGACGCACCTGGAACCGAGGTCAGCGTGGCCGCGACCAGGCCCCCGGTCAGCGACTCTGCCGTCGCGAGCGTCCCGTCACAGCGGACCAGTTCCGCGACGACGCGCGCCGCTCGCGGGTCCGGGCTCACGGGGCGACCGGCGCGACCGGGTGACGCAGGTGCCAGGCCCGGGCCGCGTAGTCGACGCCGGTCACGACGGTGAGCACGAGCGCCACGGCGAGCACGACCACGCGTACGGGGTCCCACCACCCGGTGAGCGGGAGCAGGTACAGCAAGATGGCCAGCATCTGCGCTGCGGTCTTGGCCTTCCCCCCGCGGCTGGCGGCGATCACGCCACGCCGGATGACCCAGAACCGCAGCACCGTCACCACGATCTCGCGTCCGACGATCACGACGGTCACCCACCACGGAACAGCGTCGAGGATCGACAGGCCCACGAGCGCAGTGCCGGTCAGTGCCTTGTCCGCGATCGGGTCGGCAACCTTCCCGAACGTGGTGACAGTGCCCTGTCGGCGCGCGATCGACCCGTCCACGAAGTCCGTGACGGAGGCGAGGGTGAACACGAGAGCCGCGAGAACCCGGGACGTGGCATCCGTACCCCCCTCGCGCAGCAGCAGCCAGGCGAACACCGGGACCAGCAGCAGGCGCAGCACCGTCAAGGCGTTCGGGACGTTCACGATCGCGGTGGACCGGACGGGGTCGCCGACGTGGTCGGGCGGGCCGGGACGCATGATCTGGGTCAGGACCGCGGCAGCATCGCGGTGGCCTCGGCCAGCAGGTCGACCCCGTTGGAGCCGACCACTATCGCGGTGACCAGGTCGCCGACGCGCAGTCCCTCGACCCGAAGCGCACCGTCACCTGCCCGGGTCGTCAGGAACGTGCTGCCGTCGACCTCGGGGCCCTGGGTCGCCGCCCGCCCTTCGACCTCGCCGTCCGCGACCCGCTCCACGAGGACCTGCACGTCCTCCCCGATCCGGTCCTCGGCCCGCTGTGCGGTGAGCTCCTCGACCAGGGCGGTGATCTGCTCGACCCGCGCCCGGATCTCGTCCTGGGGCAGCTTGCCGGCGTACGTCGCCGCCTCGGTTCCGTCCTCGTCGCTGTAACCGAATACGCCGACTGCGTCGAGCCGAGCAGCGACCAGGAACCGTTCCAGCTCCTCGAGGTCCGCGTCGGTCTCACCGGGGAAGCCGACGATGACGTTGCTGCGGGCTCCCGCGGCGGGCTGCAGGGACCTGGCTCGTTCCAGCAGCGCCAGGAACGACTCCGTCCCGCCGAAGCGGCGCATCCGGCGCAGCACGGTCGGCGATGCGTGCTGGAACGACAGGTCGAAGTACGGCGCGACGCCGGGGGTCGTGGCGATGGCTCGGATGAGCCCTTCCCGGGTCTCCGCCGGCTGCAGGTACGACACCCGCACGCGGTCGATCCCGGACACGGCCGCGAGCTCGGGCAGCAGCGTCTCCAGCAGGTGCAGGTCACCGAGGTCCTTGCCGTACGAGGTGGAGTTCTCGCTGACGAGCACGAGCTCTCTGACGCCCTGCTCGGCGAGCCAGCCGGCCTCGGCGAGCACGTCGGAGGGCCGACGGGACAGGAACGACCCGCGGAAGGAGGGAATGGCGCAGAACGTGCAGCGCCGGTCGCAGCCGCTGGCCAGCTTCAGCGCAGCGGTAGGACCGCCGTCGAGACGGCGACGGATCACGCGCGGGCCGCTGGCCGGCGCGGAGGGCAGGTCCGGGGCGTCCACAACGACCCCGGCCAAGATCCTGCTGCCGGCCGGTCCAACACCGCTGGCATGTCCGGGCACGGGCGTAGCGGATCCGGTGCGCTCGCTGGGGCTGAGCGGCAGCAGCAGGCGCCGGTCCCGCGGAACGTGGGCCACCGGATGCTCCCCGGCCACGATGCGAGCCAGTCGGGCCGAGATGTCCTCGTACGCGTCGAACCCCAGCACCGCGTCGGCCTCGGGCAGCGACCGGGCCAGCTGCTCGCCGTAGCGCTCGGCCAGGCAGCCGACCGCCACGACCGCCTTCGGGCCACCCGCGCCCTTGAGGTCGGCGGCCGCGAGGAGCGTGTCGACGGAGTCCTTCTTGGCGGCCTCGACGAACCCACAGGTGTTGACCAGGACCGCGTCGGCATCGGCAGGCTCGCTGACCAGCGTCCAACCGTCGGCGGCGAGCCGACCAGCGAGCTCCTCGCTGTCGACCTCGTTGCGCGCGCACCCCAGAGTCACGACCGCGACGCGACGCAGGTCAGCCGAGGTCGTCACGGGGCGAGCCTATGTGGGCGCCGAGCAGATGAGGCCTTACCGGGGCCCCTCAGGCCTGACCCAGCGTCGGGTTGCCGGGGCCGAAGACGACGGTGGCGACCTGCCCGCTCCCGCCGGGATGACCCACGTCCTGACCGTTCACGACCAGAGACACGCCACCGGCGTTGCCCAGCAGCAACTTGACCTTCGACTTGTCCTGGAACGTCTTGGTGGTTCCGTGGGTAAGCGTGCCCTCGAACAGCGTCTGGGTCGCGGTCGTCACCCGCATCCAGCAGGCACGCCCGGTCACCGTGAGCGTCACCGTCACCGCATCGCCCTGGGCGACGACATCACCGGGTGGGGACGCTGTGGGGCCCGTCGTGGGGGGGCTCGAGGCAGGGTCGGTCGGCGTGACAGCCGGCGGGCTGCTGCTCGAGGCGGTAGGCGAGGTCAACGGCGCGGCTGCAGGGCGAGGCCCGGCCGAGGAACCTCTGTACAGCTGCACGGCGCCGACGACCATCACCAGAGCCAGCGCCGCGATCATCACCCCGGACCAGTTCGGTCCGGTCCGGGTCGTCCGTGCTCCCAGGGTGCCGGCGAGGGACCCACCGAGCGAGGCGTGGTGGTCGGCGACAGCCGTGGGCTGCGCCACCGGCTGCACGACCTCGTGCGGGACCGGTTCGGCGGCGTCTGGTTGGGCGTCGAGCTGGGCCAGCAGGGGGCTGGAGTCGATGCCCAGGACGATGGCGATCGCCCGAATGTGACCCCGGGCGTAGACCTCGCCGCCCGGGATGGACATGTCACCGCGCTCGATGGCCTCGATGATGCCGCGCCGGACGCGGGTCGCCTCGCTGACCTGAGTGGTCGTCATCCCGGCGTCCTCGCGGGCGCGCGCCAGCGCGGCTCCGACCGCGATCTGCTCGTCCGACAACGCCCTGACCTGCTTCATCACCTAGATCGAAGGGCCGGTGCCGCGAGAAGCCGACATGTATCCGGATCGTCGCACCGTGCCCACAGAACGCGACCATTCTAGGCCGGACGGCACAGAACGACCAAAGAGAACTTGATCTCTACAGGGCCGCCCGGGTGGTTCAGCCGCCGAGCGTAGCGAGCACGTCGGGGAGCTCCTCGGCGGTGACGAGCACGTCGCGGGCCTTGCTGCCCTCGCTCGGCCCCACGATCCCTCGGCTCTCCATGAGATCCATCAGGCGGCCGGCCTTGGCGAAACCCACCCTGAGCTTGCGTTGCAGCATCGAGGTCGACCCGAACTGCGTGGTCACGACCAGTTCCACGGCTTGCATCAGCACGTCGAGGTCGTCCCCGATCTCCTCGTCGACCTGGCGTGCAGAAGCTGCGGGGGCATGCAGGTCGGACCGGTACGTCGGTGCGAGCTGGGTCTTGCAGTGCTCGACGACCGTGCGGATCTCGGCCTCGGTCACCCACGACCCCTGCAGCCGCATCGCCTTGCTGGCCCCCATCGGCAGGAACAGGGCGTCGCCCTGGCCGACGAGCTTCTCAGCACCGGCCTGGTCCAGGATCACCCGGCTGTCGGCCAGGCTGGACGTGGCGAACGCGAGCCGGCTCGGGACGTTCGCCTTGATCAGTCCGGTGACCACATCGACGCTGGGGCGTTGCGTCGCGAGCACGAGGTGGATGCCCGCCGCCCGCGCCAGCTGTGTGATGCGCACGATCGAGTCCTCGACATCGCGCGGGGCCACCATCATCAGGTCGGCGAGCTCATCGACGATGACCAGCAGGTACGGGTACGGCGTCAGCAGGCGCTCGCTGCCGGCGTCGGCCTTGACCGACCCGGCTCGTACGGCCTTGTTGAAGTCGTCGACATGGCGGAACCCGAAGTGCGCCAGGTCGTCGTAGCGCAGGTCCATCTCGCGTACGACCCACTGCAGGGCCTCGGCTGCCTTCTTCGGGCTTGTGATAATCGGGGTGATCAGGTGCGGAATGCCTTCGTACGCAGTCAGTTCCACGCGCTTGGGGTCCACAAGGACCATCCGCACCTCGTCGGGCGTGGACCGCATCAGGATGCTGGTGATCAGCGTGTTCATGCAGCCGCTCTTGCCCGCGCCGGTCGCACCGGCAACCAGGAGGTGCGGCATCTTGGCCAGGTTGGCACAGACGAAGCCGCCCTCGACGTCCTTGCCCAGACCCACGACCATCGGGTGATGGTCGGAGGTCGCGGCCTTGCT
>JBDTDW010000233.1:0-4063 GCA_039922855.1 Candidatus Nanopelagicales bacterium
TCGATGTAGATGATCCCGGTCTCGGCCTTCTTGACGTCGTAGTCGGCGGCCTGGATCAGCTTGAGCAGGATGTTCTCGACGTCCTCGCCGACGTAGCCGGCCTCGGTGAGGGCCGTAGCGTCGGCGATGGCGAACGGGACATTGAGCATCCGCGCCAGGGTCTGAGCGAGCAGCGTCTTGCCCGACCCTGTCGGGCCCAGCAGCAAGATGTTGGACTTCGCCAGCTCTACGGGCTCTTCTCGCTTGCCCTCACCGCCGGTGGCCTGGACCCGCTTGTAGTGGTTGTAGACCGCCACCGCCAGTGCCTTTTTCGCCGCGTCCTGGCCGATGACGTACTGCTCGAGGAACTCGTAGATCTCGCGTGGCTTGGGTAGCTCTTCGAGACCGAGGTCGCTGGACTCTGAGAGCTCTTCCTCGATGATCTCGTTGCACAGGTCGATGCACTCGTCGCAGATGTAGACCCCAGGGCCCGCGATGAGCTTTTTGACCTGCTTCTGGCTCTTCCCGCAGAAGGAGCACTTCAGCAGGTCGCCGCCGTCGCCAGCACGTGCCACCGGTCAGTCCTTCCGTCGTCGCCGGCCCGGGTCCGGGTCGGCTCGTCGTGCGGACTCCTGACAACGCATGCCCGCTATCGGACGGTACTCCGCGAACCGCCCGGGAGAACACCCAACACCCGCTGCCGAACGCGTTTCGCCAACAGCGCAACGCCCGTCCGTACGATCCGGGAGGATCGAACCGACGGGCGTCGTGCCTGGTCAGCAAGCCGGTAGTACTGGCAACTCAGCTCGCCGGAAGTGCGGACTTGCGGGAGGCGATGATGCTGTCCACGATGCCGTAGTCCACGGAATCGGTCGCGGTGAGGATCTTGTCGCGCTCGATGTCGAGATGGATCGCAGACTGCTCGCGGCCGGTATGACGAGCGAGGATGGCTTCCATCTCCTCGCGCATCCGCAGCAGCTCGCGCGCCTGGATCTCGATGTCTGTGCCCTGGCCGCCGCCCTCCGTGTAGGGCTGGTGGATCAGGACCCGGCTGTGCGGCAGCGCGAAGCGCTTGCCGGGCGTCCCGGCCGCCAGGAGCACAGCGGCCGCGGACGCGGCCTGCCCCAGGCACACCGTGGAGATGTGCGGCTTGATGAACTGCATCGTGTCGTAGATGGCCGTCATCGCGGTGTACGAGCCACCGGGGGAGTTGATGTAGATGGAGATGTCACGATCGGGGTCCATCGACTCGAGGCAGAGCAGCTGCGCCATAACGTCGTCAGCACTGGCGTCGTCGATCTGGACACCGAGGAAGACGATGCGCTCCTCGAACAGCTTGCCGTAGGGGTTGAACTCACGGAAACCCTGCGGGGTGCGCTCGATGAAGCTGGGCAGCACGTAGCGCGACTGCGGAGCGCTGTAGCCGGCTCGAGCAAGGCCGGCTCCGATGGGCGAGCTCACGGTGTCGCTCATGTCGATGATGTCCTTGTCTGTGATGCGCACGTCATGCCGTCCCACCGTCGCCGACCACTTCGGACGCGTACGTCACGACGTGGTCGACGATGCCGTAGTCCTTGGCCTCCTGCGCCGAGAACCACTTCTCCCACTCGGAGTCCTCGAGGATCTTGTCCACGGTCTGACCGGTGTGGTGGGCGATCAGCTCGGCCATCTGGCGCTTGATGACGACCATCTGCTCCGCCTGCTTCGCGACGAGCGACTGGACACCGCCGAGGCCACCCAGCGGCTGGTGCATCATGACGCGCATGTGCGGTGTGGCGTAACGTTTCCCAGCTGCGCCTGAGGTGAGCAGGAACTGTCCCATCGAAGCACACATTCCGAGGCCGACGGTCACGATGTCGTTCTTGACGTACTGCATCGTGTCGTAGATGGCCATGCCCGCGGACACCGATCCACCGGGGCTGTTGACGTAGAGAGTGATGTCCTTGTGGGGATCCTCAGCAGACAGCAGCAGCATCTCGCCGCAGAGTCGGTTGGCCATGTCGTCGCGGACCTCGCCCTTGAGCCAGAGGATCCGCTCGCGACGCAACGCTGAATAGACCGCCTCGTCGCCGAGAGCGTTGGCATCGCTGCCTTGCAGAACCGGCTCGTGCGCACCGGTCCAGTTGGTGGGGTTCACCGTGGTTCCCGCCCCTCGAAGCTCGTGATCAGGATTCGTGACTTTGACCCTAACCAACGAGAACCCCCACGCCATCCTGGGCGCGGGGGTGTTCGCCATGGGCGTGACGAGGCGGGCGAGCTCAGCGGTTCAGTCCTGGTCGGGTACCACGGACTCGCTGTCGTCGTCGTGGTGCTCGTGGTCGTGGTGCTTGTGGTCTTCGTCGTCGTGGTCATCGTGGTCGTGGTGCTCGTGGTCGTGCTCTTCGACGTCGTTCTCGTGGTCGTGCTCGTCCTCGTGCCCAAAGTCGGCGATGAGGTCGTCACCGTCGATGTCGCTCAGGTCGACCAACTGCCCGCGGCTGTCCACGATCTTGGCGTGCTCCAGTACGTGGGCCAGCGCCTTGCTGCGACGTACCTCGGAGACGGCTGATGACACCTGGCCGGACTGGACCAGCTCCTGGGCGAACTGATCCGGGCTCAAGCCGTACCGGGGCGCCTGCGCCACGAGCCAGGAGGACAGCTCGGACTCGCTGACCGTGAGCTTCTCGATATCGGCGATCTTGTCCAGGACCAGTTGCGACTTGAAGGACTCCCGGACCTCGGTGGCGACCGCCTCGCGGTGGTCGTCGTCGCCGTGGCCGTCCGAGAAGTGCTGCTCGACCTGGGCCGCGAGCACCCCTTCGGGGATGGGGATCTCGACGGCTGCCAGCAGGGCCTCGGACACCTTCTCCCGGGCCGCGTACGCCTGCTCGAGCACCTTGACCCGGCCCACTCGGTTCTTCAGGTCGTCCTTGAGCTCCTCGATCGTGTCGAACTCGCTGGCCAGCTGGGCGAAGTCGTCGTCGACGGGTGGCAGCTTGCGCTCCCGGACGGTGGTGACCGTCACCGTGACCACAATCGTGCGGCCTTCGTACTCACCGGCGTCCGGCACGAAGTCGAACCCGCGTTCCTCCCCAGCCGACGCACCGGTCACGGCGTCGTCGAAGCCGGGGATCATGCCCTCGCTGCCGAGCTCGTACGACAGCGCGGTCGCCACGAGGTCCTCGACCGACGCACCGTCGCAGTCCCCGCTCATGTCGAAGAGCAGCACGTCGCCGGCCTCGGATGCGCGCTCCACCGGGAGCAGGGTGCCGAAGCGGCTGCGCAAGGCGTCGAGCTGCTTGTCGACGTCCTCGTCCAGCACGTCGGCAGCGTCCACGGTCACCTCGAGGCCGTCGTAGTCCGGCAGGTCGAAGTCGGGCACGACGTCGGCCTCGGCCGTGAACTCCAGCGGCTCGTTGTCCTTGATGTCACCGACCTCGACCTCGGGTCGGCCCAGGAGCTTGACCTGGTGCTCGCGCACGGCAGCATCGAGGTTGGCGCCCACGGCGTCGTTGACAGCCTCCTCGAGCACCGCCGCCCGGCCGATGCGCTGGTCGATGATGCGTGCCGGGACCTTGCCCTTGCGGAACCCGGGAATGTTCACCTGGGCGGCGATCCGCTTGTACGCACTGTCGAGTGCCGGCTTGAGCTCCTCGAACGGCACCTCGACGGTGAGCTTGACCCGGGTGGGAGACAGGGTCTCGACTGCGCTCTTCACGTGGCTCGTGCTCCTGGTCTGATCGCTTATCGGAACGGGTGGACACAAGAGTCGCACCCGGGCGGGTCCGGCTCTTGTGCGGGGGATTGTGGCCTTGCGGGCCTGGTCGGGGCGGGGAGAGTCGAACTCCCGATCTCCTGCCCCCAAAGCAGGCGCGCTAGCCACTACGCTACGCCCCGCGGCGGCCGCGCCAGTCTAGTGGACGATGTAGGGCGCCCGACGGGATGGTCGAGGGCGACTGCTACTCACCGGCCTGTGCCGGCGGACCTGGCCGAACGCTGAGGGCGGCACTCGACTATCCTTCGTCAGCCCTCGCGGGTGTAGCTCAATGGTAGAGCCCCAGCCTTCCAAGCTGGCCATGCCGGTTCGATCCCGGTCACCCGCTCC
>JBDTDW010000234.1:0-11898 GCA_039922855.1 Candidatus Nanopelagicales bacterium
GTGTCGCTGCACGGGGTATCACAACATCGTCAAAGCGGTCCAACAGGCTTCTGAGCTCATGAAGGAGGCGGCGAAGTGACCGCGACCGTCGAGCACACCGCGAACATCGGTCGTCCGCTGCGCCGCACAGAGGATGCGCGCCTGCTGACCGGTCAGACGCAGTGGACCGACAACATCAAGCTGCCGGGCGTACTGCACATGACGTTGGTCCGCAGCCCCGTAGCGCACGCGAGGATCACCTCGGTGGACAAGTCCGCGGCAGAAGCGATGCCGAACGTTGTCGCAGTGTTCACCGCAGCGGACCTCGGCGAGCTCAACGCCCGGGTCCCCTGTGTGTGGCCGGTCACCGATGACATCGTCATGCCCGAGTTCCCAGCCCTGGCCATCGACGAGGTACGGCACGTGGGCGACGTCGTGGCGGCTGTCCTGGCTACCGATGCCGCGTCGGCCGAGGACGCGCTGGAAGGCGTTCACGTCGAGTACGACACCCTTCCGGCCGTGGGCGACATGGAAGCGGCCCTGGCCGAGGGGGCCCCGCTGGTGCACAGCTCAGCCGGGACCAACCAGTGCTACACGATGAACATGCCGTGCGGGGACTACGCGGCGGCCAAGGCTGCCGCGGACGTCGTCGTGTCCCGCCGGTTCATCCAGCAGCGGATGATTGCCTCGCCGATGGAACCGCGCGCTGTCGCGGTGTCCCCGATGGGAACGAGCGGCGAGCTCACGATCTGGTCGGCCACCCAGGTGCCGCACGTGCTGCGTGTGCTGCTGGCGCTGTCGACCGGAATCCCCGAGAACCGGATCCGGGTGATCGCGCCCGATGTCGGCGGCGGCTTCGGATCCAAGCTGCAGGTCTACCGCGAGGAGATTCTCGCCCTGGTGCTGGCGAACAAGCTGGGCCGCCCGGTCAAGTGGACCGAGACCCGCAGCGAGAACATGGTCGCCACCCACCACGGCCGCGGCCAGATCCAGGACGTGGAGGTCGCTGCCACCAAGGACGGGATCCTCAAGGGACTGAAAGTGACGCTCACCGCGGACATGGGCGCGTACCTGCAGATCATCACACCGGGTATCCCGTTGCTGGGCATGTTCATGTACAACGGCATCTACAAGATGGATGCGTACGACTTCAGCTGCACCGGTGTGTTCACGACGAAGACGCCCACCGACGCATACCGCGGTGCCGGTCGTCCGGAGTCCACGTATGCCATCGAGCGGATCATGGACGAGCTGGCCGCTGAGATCGGCATGGACCCGCTGGAACTGCGGCGCAAGAACTGGATCACGCACGAGGAGTTCCCGTACACGACGGTCGCGGGTCTGACCTACGACACCGGCAACTACGAGGCAGCCACTGCGCGCGCACTTGAGCTGTTCGGCTATGACGAGATGCGGGCCGAGCAGAAGCGCCGACGCGACTCCGGGGACGTCGTGCAGCTCGGGATCGGCATCTCGACGTTCACCGAGATGTGTGGGCTGGCGCCCTCGCGGACCCTCGGGGCGCTGAAGTACGTCGCAGGTGGCTGGGAGAACTGCACGATCCGAGTGCTCCCGCTCGGCAAGGTCGAGCTGGTCACCGGGACCTCGCCGCACGGGCAGGGACACGTGACCGCGTGGAGCCAGATCGCCAGTGACGTGCTTGGTGTCCCGGTGGAGGACATCGAGGTCATTCACGGCGACACGGCGCGGGCCCCGTACGGCATGGACACCTACGGATCGCGGTCGCTGGCGGTCGGCGGGCAGGCGATCCTGCGTGCTGGGGAGAAAGTCGTCGAGAAGGCAAAGCTCATTGCGGCGCACCAGATGGAAGCGAACCCGGACGACCTGGAGTTCGTCGACGGGGCGTTCCGGGTCAAGGGTGACCCGGAGAGGTCCACAACGATCCAGGCGGTTGCGTTCGAGGCGTTCACGGCCCACAACCTCCCGGACGGCATGGAACCGACCCTGTCCGGGGAGTCCACCGTCGACCCGGCCGACTTCTCGTTCCCGCACGGAACCCACCTCGCCGCGATCGAGGTCGACACCGAGACCGGCAAGGCCACGGTGCGAAAGTACGTCTGCGTCGACGACGTCGGCGTGCAGATCAACCCGATGATCGTTGAGGGGCAGGTCCACGGTGGCATTGCCCAGGGCATCGGTCAGGCTTTGTACGAAGGGGCGGTGTACGACGACGACGGCAACCTGCTCACCGCCACGCTGGCCGACTACCTGATCCCGGGTGCCCCGGACCTGCCCTCGTTCATCACCGACAGCACCGTGACCCCATCGACCACGCATCCGTTAGGCACCAAAGGAGTCGGTGAGGCGGGCACCATCGCCTCCACACCGGCCATCATCAACGGCGTCGTCGACGCGCTACGCCACCTCGGCGTCACAGACGTCACGATGCCCGCTACGCCGGAGACGGTCTGGCGCACCATCGCGACGGCACAGTCAGGAGCGCAAGCATGATTCCCGCAACGTTCGACTATGTCCGCCCCGACTCCCTGGCCGACGCGGTCTCGGCCCTGAGCGGCGGCGGCGAGGACGCCAAGGTGCTGGCCGGCGGGCAGTCCCTGATGCCCATGCTGCGGGTCCGGCTGTCCGCTCCCACGCTGCTGGTCGACTGCAGCCGCCTGTCGGAGCTGCGCGGGATCAGCGACGACGGCGACGCCATCGTCATCGGCGCCGCCACCCCGCACCACGACGTGATGCACGACCCGCTGGTCATGGCGCACGCCCCACTTGTGGCGCGGACGACCGCGATGGTCGCGGACCCGGCGACCCGGCACCGCGGCACATTCGGGGGCTCGCTCGCGCACGCAGACCCGGCCGGGGATCTGCCGACCGTTTCGCTGGTGCTCGGCGCCCAGATGGTGCTGGCCGGCCCTGACGGCCGACGCACGGTGGGCGCCTCGGACTTCTTCGTCGACTACTTCACCACTGCGCTGGAACCGGACGAGATCCTGGTGTCGGTACGCATTCCGAAGCTCGGCGTGGGCTGGGGCTACGACTACCAGAAGTTCCACCGGACCGCCCAGGCCTGGGCGATCGTCGGCGTCGCGGCCGCCGTACGCCGGGAGAACGGCACCATCGCCGAGGCTCGCGTGGGACTGACGAACATGGCCGCCAGTCCCGGCCGAGCAGCTGCCACCGAGGCGGCGCTGGTCGGTGCCGCCGCGACGGACGACGGCATTGCTGCTGCGGCTGCTCATGCTGCGGACGGGACGAACCCCACGAGCGACCTGCACGCGAAGGCGGACTTCCGCCAGCACCTCGCACGGGTCCTGACCGGTCGGGCCGTCAGGGTCGCGACGGGGGTCTGAACACTCCGCCCACGTCAAGTCGCGCGGGAGCGTCGGGGCGGAGGTCGTGGTCGACATCGACGGCGACGGGAGGCACTGTGGGCTGCGGCAGAGTTGAGCGCTGGGTCGACCGATCGGGGTCATGCCGGGATCGGGCTCGACTGCAGGCGCTTGTCCTCGTACCGCTGGCGGCGGCCACGCCGGTCGAGCCGAACCGGTTGCAGCGCGGGCTGTTCATCGCTGCTGTCGTGGTGGTGATGGGCGCGGTGCTGTGGTGGCTGCGGCGTCGCGGCGATGCCGCGCGGTGGCGACAGCGCAGGGGCCGGGTCTACGCCGACGCCCAGGCAGTGGAGCGCGACTCCGGCGGGGTATGCGATGCGTCCAACGCTGCGGCCGCAGCCGCGAGCTGGGCCACGCTCGAGCCGCGGATCCTCATCTGCGTCACCGAGCTGACCCAGCTGGCACGGACCGGACCGAACCAGGCACAGGTCGCCGACGTGAACCGGGTCCGCGCCGCCTTGGAGCAGCTGTCCGATCAGCTGCGGCGCATCATTGCCGCGCCGGACGCGGACGACACCGGACCGGAGGCGCAAGCAGCCCGTCGAGCGCTGCTGGCAAGCCTTGCGCCCCCCTCCTAGTGAGCACCTCGCCCCGGTCGGTCGAACCGCGCCGGGTCGGTCCCCGTTGTCGCGAATCATGGGTTTCGTGCGGTTCAGCGAAGATTCCGCACTCGAGCCCATGATCGAACGGGGGATCCGCACTCAGAGCCATGATCAACGGTTGGGAGTGCTGACCGTGCCCGAATTGCCTGAGACGACGACCGACACAGAACCGCCTGCGGGATCTACCTCGCGCAACCAGCCCGCCGGCAGGAAGGCGGGGCGATTCGGGACGAGGGTGTGGCGCAGGCGACCCTCGTACAGGGACCGGGCGTCCTGGCAGACCAGTACACGCGGACGGGTCACGAACCACCGCGGCCAGAGCACGAACCGGCCACCGGCCGGTTGCGGGCCGGCAGCGTCGACCCGGTTGGGTGCGATCCACCGCACCGGTCCCTCGACCACGACGGGGGTACGAACAGGGGACCGCTCACCCGCGAGCCAGCGCATGACGCTGCGTGCTACGTGGCCACCCTCGAGTGCGACGGCGTCGGCCATCTGGACCGGATGGACCAGGTTGCCGGCCGCGAAGAGACCGGGCGTCGAGGTGCCCAGCCGGGTGTCGACCGCTGGGCCACGAGTGCCTGGGTCCATGTCCAGGCCGGCCCGTCGGGACAGCTCGTTGTCCGGGATCCAGTCGCCGGTGAACACGACCGTGTCCGCGTCGATCACCGCCGTTCGACCGTCGTCGTGACGGATCCGTACGCCGGTCAGCCGAGGGCGGCCGAGCAGCTCAGTGATGTGGGCGCTCGTCAGGACCGGGAAGCGGTATCGCAGCGCCGCACCGATCCGGAACGCCTGGTACGACTGCTGATGCGGCAGGTCTGTAACCATCGCAACGACATCAACACCGGCATGCTGCAACGTCACGGCGGCCGAGAAGCTGACGTGCTCTGCGCCCACGATGACGGCGCGCCGACCGACGCTGCGCTGGTGCAGGTAGACGGCCTGCTGTAACAGACCTGTGGTGAAGACACCCTCGGGTCGAGACCCGGGCACGAGCCGGGCGCTGCGTGGCCGCTCCCGTGCGCCCGTGGCGAGGATGACTGCCTTCGCCGCGATCTGCTCGAGGCCGGTCGCACTGGTGGTGTCAAAGGTGAGCGGGCCGGCCCAGTCCGTCGCCGTCACAGCGAGGCGCACCCTCGCACCGGCGGCCGCGGCCCGCTCGGCGTAGTGACAGGCGTAGCGCGGGCCGGTCATGACCCGGTGCAGGTCCCGCAAGCCGTAACCGGTGTGGTGGCTGTGACGGGGAATCCCCCCGGGTTCCGACTCCCGTTCCAGGACCTCGACGCGGCCGACGCCGGATCGCGCCAGAGCTGCCGCTGCCGCCAGACCGGAGGGACCGGCCCCGATGACGAGCACGTCGACCTCTCGACGCGAGCGTCCTGGATCGCTGCCAGGCCCGGTCATGGCCGGGCCCCGTCGCCGACGGAACGCGGTCGATACTGCTGCTCTTGGGCGGCGCCGCACATGGTGCGAACCGCTGCACCGCAGTAGAAACCCTGGCATCGACCGTTCATGGCCCGGGTCCGGCGTCGTACCCCATCGAGAGTCAGCGCCGCCAGCGGGCCGCTCAGTGCGTCGCGGATCTCGCCTCGGCTCACCCGTTCGCAGTGGCACACGATCGTCCCGTACTCCGGGTCGCAGGCGATCAGAGCGCTGCTCTGGTAAGGGCGTGCGTATGCCTCCCCGATGTTGGGCATCCGCGGGGGCGGAACGTCCGCTCGCGCAGGTGCGCGCAACCCGGCGCCCATCAGCAGCGTCGTGACGTGCTCGGCGATCGCCATCGAGGCGGTCAGCCCGGTCGACCGGATGCCGCCCACACAGACGTACCGCTGCTCCGGATGAGCGCGCAGCTGGTAGTCCGCGTGCTCTGTGGCTGCCCGCAACCCCGCGTAGACGGCGGTGACTTCCTCGTCACGCAGCCCGGGCAGGATCTGTTTCCCCTTGTCCTGAAGCAGCTCGAGGCCAGCTGCGGATGAGCGGGTGTCAGTCTTGTCAGTCACATCCTCGGCGGTCGGTCCCAGGAGCACGTTGCCGTAGACGGTGGGCGCGACAAGGACGCCCTTGCCGCGGGACGTGGGTACCGGCAGCAGGATGTGGCCGATGAGCGCGCGGGCCGCCTTGTCGTAGACGATCAGCTCGCCACGGCGAGGAGTGACGGTGAACAGATCGTGGCCCATCAGCCGGTCGATCTCATCGGACCACAGGCCGGCGGCGTTGACCAGGTGATCGGCCCGCAGCTCCCCGTCGCTGGTGGCGAGGAGGTGGGGGTGGCCGGGGGTGACGGCGTGGAGCCGGGTCTTCAACAGCAGGTCAACGCCAACAGCGAGCGCCTCCTGGGCGTACGCCAGCGTGGTCGTCCACGGACAGATGATGCACTCGTCGGGAACCTCGAGCGCAGCCACCGCTCCCGATCCCAGGTGCGGCTCGAGCCGGTACAGCGCGGCGGCATCGAGGATCCTGGTCCGGCCGTACCCGTTTGCGACGGCCTTGTCCTGCAGGGCCGGCAGCGCATCTCGCTGCTCCTCGTCCCACGCCACGAGCAGCGCGCCCACCGGCTCGACGGGGATGCCGGCCGCGGCCGCAAACCCGCTGAGCAGCTCGTGGCCGCGGCGCACCAGGGCAGACTCGAGGGTGCCGGGGGTGGCGTCGAAGCCGGTGTGCAGGATCGCGGTGTTCGCCTTGGAGGTACCCGTGCCCACGTCGTCGGCCTTGTCGATCAGAGCGATGTGCAGGCCACGGCGGCTGAGCTCGCGCGCGATAGCGGTCCCCACGACGCCGGCGCCCACGATGGCGACGTCGTACACCGAACCCGTCTGACCGGTGTTGCTCATGGCATCGGTTCCGCCATCAAACGTCGTACGACGATGTCATACGACGCGAGTCGATCGGCTGCCTCGTCGGCGCTGGTCGCGGGCTGGTACACCGTTTCCGGTTGCCAGCTTGGTAGCGCGTCGACCGGCTGGAGCCCGGCGTCCAGACCCATCCTGACGGCCGCGGCGACGCCGAGTGCGGTGGCGTCGGCGCCGGCGTACACCTCGACCGGAAGCTGCAGCAGGTCGGCCTGGGTCTGCATGAGCAGCCTGCTACGGGTCAGGCCGCCGTCCACGCGCAGGCTGGTCAGCTGGTGACCCAGGTCCGCTCCGACGGCGACCGCGAGCCCGGCGACCTCGGCACAGACCCCGTCGCACAGTGCTCGGACCAGATGCCCCGCGGTGGTGGCCAGACTGAGTCCGACCAGCGCGGCCCTGACGTCACCGCGCCAGGTCGGGGCGGCCAACCCGGCGAAGGCCGGGACGAGGGTGACACCGCCCGCGTCGGTGACTGTCGCGCCAACCCGGTCGAGGTCAGGCGCGCCGCCGATGACGCCCAGGTCGGTCATCCAGCGCACCGCCGATCCGACGGTGAGGACCTGCCCGTCCAAGCAGTACGTCGGAACCCCGGCCAGGCGCCACGCGACGCACGAGACGAGCCCGGATCGGGACCGCCGCGGCACGAGACCGGTGTTGGCCAGCAGAAAGGCCCCCGTCCCGTATGTGCACTTCGCACTGCCCTCGTCCAGGCACCCCTCGGCCAGCAGCGCAGCCTGCTGGTCGACCAGCAACCCCATCAAGGGGATCTTCGGTCCAAAAGCCGTTGTCTCACCGAAGGTTCCAGCCGCGTCCACCACCGTGGGCAGCTGCTCCTCGCCGAGACCGAACACATCGGCGGCCTCGGCCGACCACTGGGTCGAATCGAGGTCGAGCAGCATCGTGCGGGACGCCGTGGACGCGTCGGTGACGAACTCGCCCGTGAGCTGGTGCACGAGCCACGCGTCGCTCGTGGTGACGACACCGTCGCGGGTGACGTGGCGGCGCAGCCAGGCCATCTTGGGTGCCGCGAAGTACGGGTCGAGCGGCAACCCCGTGAGCTCGGCCAGTCGACCGGCCGCTGCGCCCAGCTCGTCGCAGACGGGCTGGGAGCGCCGGTCCTGCCATACGACGGCATCGGTCAGCGGGATCCCGGTGGAGCGATCCCAGGCCAGCACTGTCTCGCCCTGGTTGGCCAGTCCCAGGGCCACGATCGGTTCGCCCGCTGCGGCGACGGCCTGCCGGCCCGCGTCCAGAACCGACGCGAGCAGCTCCGCGGGGTCCTGCTCCACCCGGTCGCCCTCGCCGTAGCGGGGTCGTACCGGGGCCTGCCCGGTCGCAATGATGCCTCGCTCGGGGCAGAAGACCACCGCCTTCGTACCCGAGGTGCCCTGGTCGATCGCCAGGATGTTGTCGCCCACGGCCACATCGTGCCGGGTCGCCCCGGGCCGTGAGTACCAGCTCGACATCTGCGCGTCCCGCGCGCCCATCGATCCCTCGACGGGCGCTCGGTGTTGCTGGTCTTGTGCCGCCCTCTTGGCGCGCGGGAAACCGAAGGTGACCAGGCGCGGACGGCCACAGCGGCCGGCTGGGTCTCGACTGCGGCCGGACGGTTGCGTCCCGACACTCGGTGCACGGGTGGTGCCCGGGGCACACCGCGTGTCGAAACCACGGTGGTCCTGCGGGTGAGGAACGAGAGCCGGCGTGGGCTCGTCGTAATGGTGTGACCCGCCGTGAGGTCGTGCCCTCGTTCAACCGTCGCGAGGTGCTGGCACTGGGACTGAGCGGCGCTGTGCTGGCCGGCTGTGTCGCGGGTCCGGCCCAGACCGCGGGGCCAGCACACCAGGCGCCAGTGGCCGCCGTACCGGATCCGTCCACCTCGCTGCCGAGCCCGTCCGCTGTCGGGCTCCCGACCAAGCAGCCGTGGCGCGCCAGGACCGGCGAGGTACACCCCGCCGTGAAGGCAAGCGCGACCGGTTTCGTCCAGGCAGTTGGGGACTGGGGCCCGGGTCAGCGGGGTGCGGCGGCGGCGCAGGCCCGGGTACGAGCCCTCGGCCTGGACGCGGCGCTGGTCCCGACGATGAGCGCGTTGCTGGGCCCCGGGACCGCAGCAACGACCAGGATCGTCGACGCGCAGTACGGCGGCATCCTGCCGGCATCGGCGAGCGTCCTCGTGGTGGTCGACCAGTGGCGGGCCGTGTCCGGAACCGTCAAGGCCGGCGGGGACACGTTCGACGTGCGGCTGATCGCGGCGCGACCGCTCTGGCGGGTCGTGGCGGTGCACCCGGCTCGCCCGGGCCCGGCCGTGTCCGACCTGACCGCGGCGGCTCGCGCCGTACTGAACGATCACCGGATCCACCTGCCCTACGCCGCGCGCGCCGATATTGCCTCCGGCAACATCCACGAGAGCGTGCTCGCGCTGCTGACGGCCATGGCCCGCCGGTGGGTCGTCGACGTCAGCGTCATCCGCTCGGGCCATCCGCTCGACGTGTTCGGCACCACCCGTCCCAGCGACCATCCCCAGGGCCGCGCTGTGGACGTGTGGGCGCTGGACTCCCGGCCGCTCGTGGAACCCACCAACCATGCCCTCGCTGCCGCGGGGATGCGGTTCGCCGTGTCGCAGGGCGCGTACAACGTCGGCGGCCCCGTCCTGCTGCCCGGTCCGCAGTACTTCAGCAACCCCACCCACCAGGACCACATCCACCTGGGCTTCAGCTCCTGACCGAACCCGCTCGCCCCAACCTGCTTCACCGGCGTCTGAGCGTCCTACCCCTGGTTCACCGGCGTTTGAGCGAGGATTCGAGCGGGGGACCGGCGTGTCGTCGCACAAACGCCGGTGAACTGTGGCTCC
Source organism: Candidatus Nanopelagicales bacterium (assembly GCA_039922855.1). Classification (GTDB taxonomy): domain Bacteria; phylum Actinomycetota; class Actinomycetes; order S36-B12; family CAIYMF01; genus JAFIHG01. The sequence continues at coordinate 9,647 of JBDTDW010000234.1, forward strand.
TTCGCACAAACGCCGGTGAACCCCTCGCCCACCGCCCGGACGGCCCGTGAACTAGCCCCGGTACGGGCGTGCGGCGACAGCCGACAGCCGCAGCCGTACGAGGGGGCTGTTGATCTCGGCGGATATCATGCAAAGCGTGTGGACCACGTCGCCCCAGGCCTATCGAGGCGGCTCGGCATGAGCCACGACCATGACCACAGCAACCTCGCTGGCGGCGGTCACCGGCGTCCACTGGCCGCCGTACTCGCGATCTCCTCCACGATCCTGGTCGTCGAGGTCATCGGCGCTATCGCTTCCGGGAGCCTCGCGCTGCTCGCGGACGCCGGGCACATGCTCACGGACGTGGCCGGGCTCACCCTTGCGCTGATCGCCGCGATACTGGCCAGCCGGCCCCCGACCCCGGAGCGCACGTGGGGATACCGGCGCGCGGAGGTGCTCGCGGCGGCGGCGCAAGCAGCCGTGCTGTTGGCTGTGGGCCTCTTCGTCCTGGTCGAGGGCGTGCGCCGGCTGATCGACCCACCGCCGGTGGAGTCCGGGGTGATGTTCGTGTTCGCCCTCGTGGGTTTGGTCGGAAACGTCATCTCGATGACCATCCTGGCCCGTATGCATGGCGGGAACCTCAACACCCGCGCGGCGTTCCTCGAGGTCGTCAACGACATGCTGGGCGCCCTCGCCGTGCTGGTGGCAGCGATCCTGATCGCACGGTACGGGTGGCTGCGAGCCGACGCCGTCACGTCGATCCTCATCGGCTTGCTGATCTTGCCGCGGACCTGGAAGTTGTTGCGTGAGACCGTCGATGTTCTGCTGGAGGGCACCCCCCGCAGTGTCGACCTGACCGACGTCCGCCGGCACATCCTCAGCACGTCGCATGTGGTGGCCATCCACGACGTGCACGCATCCCGGGTGTCCTCGGACCTGCCGATCCTGACCGCTCACATCGTCGTCGACGACTCGTGCTTCCACGACGGGCACCTGCCCGAGCTGCTAGACGAGCTTCAGTCGTGTCTGGCGGACCACTTCGACGTCGCGCACTCCACGTTCCAGTTCGAACCGGTTCGCCACAGCGCCCACGAGCCCGCGACCCACGCGTGATCAGCCCGGAGGCCGGTGACTATCACCTCGTCGAAGGCCCACCGCAGGTTGTTGACTACCTGACGTTGCGCGAGCGCTCTGGGCTCTCACCACGGCGCCTCGAGCAAGCGTCACAGGGGCTGTCCGGCGCCTGGTACGCGGTGCACGTCCGCCATCGGCCGAGCTCGACGACCGTCGGTATGGGACGGGTGCTCGGAGACGGTGGCTGGTACTTCCACATCATCGACATGGCCGTGCTGCCCGAGCACCAGCGGCGTGGCCTCGGGGACCGTGTCTTGACGGCTCTGCTCGATCACATCCACCAGTTCGCACCCGCGGGTGCGTACGTCAGCCTCATGGCCGACGAGCCCGGGCGCCGGCTGTACGCCCGCCACGGCTTCCTCGACACCGCACCGAGATCGCGAGGGATGGCCCGAACCCTGACCTGACGTCGATCGCCTCGCCCGCGGCGTGGTGATCCCGGAGAGCGACCCCGCACATGGCGCGGCTGTCCGCTGTGATGCTCCGGCGATCAGCTATGGGTCGCAGGGGGAGGTAGGACGAGAACGGGCCGATGAGCGATCTGCAGCAGACGCGTCGGCACGCTGCCGACCAGCAGATCGCTGATGGGGGACCTGCCCCTCCCCCCCACGACGATGAGGTCGGCGTCAACGGAGTCGGCCACCTCGGCGATGACGTGCGCCGGACCTCCGAGCCGGACGGAGTGCGACACCATCTCCGCCTTGACTCCTTCTGTACTCATCTGCTCGACCCGAGCTTCGATCCTCGACTTGATGTCGTCCTCATCGACTGCCAGAGGGAAGACACCGCCCTTGCCTCCCACGAACTCCGTCACGTGGACAACAACGAGACGCGAAGCCTGTTCGGCAGCGGTTGCCTGCGCGAACGCGAACGCTCGATCGCTGTCCTCCGAGCCGTCGACCGCCACCACAATCGTCTTGAACATCGGGCACCCCACTTACTCGCGATGTCGCATGCGCGACCTGGACAAGCGGCCCGGCTCAGCCTGGGCCGGGGAGGAGGTCCCTCGTGGCCCTCCATCCCCGGTGGCCGCGTACCGATACTGGCTCGTTCGAGCGGAGATCACTAGGGACCTTGGTCACCAGTCTCTCCCGGGGAGCCAACCGACGCAGCAGCGTCATGGCTGACAAGGACCTGCT
>JBDTDW010000235.1:0-20327 GCA_039922855.1 Candidatus Nanopelagicales bacterium
TGTCGCCGGACGGCTACGACGTGTGGCGGCTCGGACCGCTCGAGGTCGGCGATCTCGCCCGGGTCCGTGAGCTGGTGGCCGCGATGCCCGCCCATGCCCGGGCCGTGCCGGTCCCGGGCCGCTCTCCGTTGGAGCTGCCCGACGCCGAGGCACTGGTGCGGGACTTCTTCGACGCCGTCGCCGACGGGATGCCTCGCAGCCCGGCCGCGCGTCATCTCACCTCGACGGTGCCGTACGTCTCGACGCCCCCGCAGCGCGTCGCCGACCTGCGGGACTGGGCGGCCGAGGTGTCGGCCGGCATCGACAGCGGTCAGCGGATCTCCCTGCGTATCCAGGTCGCCGACGTGGCAGGTGCCGGCGTCTTCAGCGCCGTCGTTCAGGTGGCCTCCGCGACAGATCCGTCGGTCCTGGTCGACGCGGCCGACCTGTGGAACGACCAGGGCGCCGACCTCGGACCACGGGCCCGGATCCACACGATGATCCTGGTGCGCCGGGCCGCCACCGTGTGGCCACCGCTGCAGCGGCTGCTGACCGCGGCCGTGCCCGACGAGGTCGAGCTCGACGACGAGGAGGTCGAAGAGCTGCTCGGGGAAGCCTCCCGGCGCCTCGGTGACGCCGGCGTGGATGTGCACTGGCCCCGATCCATGGTCGGCGCTCTGACGGCGCGGGCGACCGTGACCAGCCACGCCGACAGCCCGCCCTCGGACCTGGGCACCAAGCTCGGCGCCGCGGAGCTGTTCTCCTTCACCTGGCAGGTCGCACTCGGGGACGAGGCGTTGACCCGGGCCGAGCTCGACAAGCTCGCCGAGTCCCGCCGCCCGGTCGTGCGGCTGCGTGACAGGTGGCTGATCGTCGATCCGGAGGTCGTACGCAGGGCCCGGGAACGCGACATCGCCTCACTGACGACGCTTGATGCGCTCACGATGGCTCTGACCGGGACGGCCGAGGTCGACGGCGCGGTCGTACCGGTCCACAGCCAGGGCTGGCTGCAGGAGCTGAGCCGGCGCATCAGCGACCCCGACGATGGCCGGGAGCCGGTCGGTGCGCCGTCAGCTCTGACTGCGGTGCTGCGCGACTATCAGCTGCGCGGTCTGGGCTGGCTCGTACGCATGACCTCGCTCGGTCTGGGCGCCTGCCTGGCCGATGACATGGGCCTGGGCAAGACGGTCACGCTGATCGCGCTGCACCTGCACCGCGGCGCCGACGCCGCGACCGCGGGCCCGACACTGGTGGTCTGCCCGGCATCCCTGCTCGGCAACTGGGAACGTGAGATCGCCCGATTCGCCCCGGGAACGGCCGTCCGTCGCTTCCACGGCGCCGGCCGCGACCTCGTCGGGGTCACCGACGGTTTCGTGCTGACGACCTACGGCACGATGCGCCGCGACGTCGCAACGCTCAGTGGCACGTCGTGGGCCATGGTCGCGGCCGACGAGGCCCAGCACGTCAAGAACCCGTTGTCCGGCACCGCAAAGGCATTGCGGCGCATACCATCTCAGGCTCGCATTGCGTTGACCGGAACGCCGGTTGAGAACAACCTGTCCGAGCTCTGGGCCATCCTGGACTGGGCGACACCGGGGCTGCTGGGGACCTTGCCGATGTTCCGCGCTCGCTGGGGTCGGGCAGTGGAGAGCGGCCAGGACGAGGAGGCCGCGCGGCGCCTGGCCCGGCTGGTCGCGCCGTTCCTGTTGCGCCGGCGCAAGTCCGACCCTGGCATCGCGCCCGAGCTGCCCCCGAAGACCGAGACCGACCAGCTGGTGAGCCTGACGCGGGAGCAGGTCGGGCTCTACGAGGCCGTGGTCCGCGAGACGATGGCGCAGATCGAGGCCAGTGAGGGCATCACCCGCCGCGGGCTGATCCTGAAGCTGCTGACCGCGTTGAAGCAGATCTGCAACCATCCCAGCCACTACCTGCACGAGAGCGGGAGCCGGCTGTCGGGACGCTCGGGCAAGCTCGAGCTGCTGGACGAGCTGCTGGACACGATCACTTCCGAAGACGGCGCGGTCCTCGTCTTCACGCAGTACGTCGCCATGGCCCGGCTGCTCGAACGGCATCTGGCCGAGCGTGGGATCGGCACCCTCTTCCTGCACGGCGGCACCCCTGTCGCGCGGCGCGACACGATGGTGGCGCAGTTCCAGGACGGACAGGCGCCGGTCTTCCTGCTGTCCTTGAAGGCCGCCGGCACCGGGCTGAACCTCACCCGGGCTGACCACGTCATCCACTTCGACCGGTGGTGGAACCCGGCCGTCGAGGAGCAGGCGACCGACCGGGCGTACCGCATCGGGCAGACCCGACCCGTGCAGGTGCACCGCTTCGTCGCCGAGGGCACGGTCGAGGACCGGATCGCGGAGCTGCTGACGGCCAAGCGGGCCCTCGCCGACGCCGTGCTGGGGTCAGGGGAGGTCGCCTTCTCCGAGCTCACCGACTCCGAGCTGTCCGACCTCGTGACCTTGCGGCGCGCCACGTGAGCCCACCGGACACGTTGGTGGGCTTCTCGCCGTTCGCGCCGGGGCGGCGCACCAAGCGAGGCTTGTCGTGGTGGGCCAGGGCCTGGGTCGAGGCGATGGAGGAGGCGTCGCTGGACCCCGGAAGGCTGGCCCGTGGCCGCACCTACGCCAACGCCGGTCACGTTGGTCCGATCGCGGTGTCCCCGGGACGGATTGCCGCTGCAGTGCAAGGCAGCCGGCGTACGCCCTACCGCACCCAGCTGACCGTGCAGACGCTCACCGACGCGCAGTGGGACGCGTTCTTGGACCAGGTCGCCGGCCACGCAGGTCATCTCGCGGCGCTGCTGGACCGCACCGCCAGCCCGGACGAACGGATGGCACCGGAGCTGGTCGAGGCCGCGGCCGACGTCGGCGTGCCGCTTCTGCCTGGGCAGCTCGACCTCGACCCCGACTGCAGCTGTCCGGACTGGGGTCATCCCTGCAAGCACGCCGCGGCGTTGTGCTACCAGACCGGCTGGCTGCTCGACTCCGACCCTTTCGTGCTGCTGCTGATGCGCGGGCGCGGCGAGGACGCACTGATGACCGAGCTCGGGGAGCGCAATGCCCGCCATGCCCGCCCGACGACGACCACGGCAGGTCCGACCAGCGCCGCCGCGGCGCCCCGGCCGACCGGCACGCCGGCACGAGCCGCGTACGCCCAGGTGGTGATGGCGCTGCCAGAGCCGCCCGGAGCGCCGGACCAGCGCTCGGCGCCGCTGGTCGTGCCGGCGGCACCCGGCATCTCCCCCGACGACCTGGCGCTGGTCGTGGCTGACGCGGCGGCGCGGGCCCGCGAGCTGTTGGCCCTGCGCGACCCGCGCCCGGCGCTGACCGAGCGCGAGGACGCCGCGCGGCTGGCCGCCGAGCTCATCGCCGGCGACCGCGTCGATCGGCTGGCCACAGAGCGCTCACTGCTGCTGGCCGGTACGGCGTGGGCGCAGGGCGGTCGCGCGGCGTTGGAGGTCCTGGATCGGTCGTGGACGCCGCCGAAGGCCGAGCAGGCACGGGCTCGCGCCGACGTGGCGGACGCGTGGGACGACGACCCACCGACGCTGCAGGCGTGGCGAAACCGGTGGACCCTGACAGTCCCCGGCGGGCGCGCCCAGCTGCGTCTGGGGCGCGACGGTCGCTGGTACCCGTACCGCGAGATCGCCGGGCAGTGGTGGCCGGACGGTGAGCCCAACCTCGACCCGGTCGCGGTCCTGGGCCAGCTCCTCGCGCCCTGAGCGTGCTTGTCCAAGCCGCTGGGCCGGGCTGGGATCGGGGCCGTCGGTAGGGTCGCGCCATGCTGGTGATCGGTCAGGACCTCGTGGACGCAGTGGTCGCACATGCCCGCCGGGACCACCCTGACGAGGCGTGCGGGGTGATCGCCGGGCCCGAGGGCTCCGACCAGCCGGCGAGGTTCATCCCGATGGTCAACTCGGCCCGATCGCCGACGTTCTACGAGTTCGACTCCACCGCCCTGTTGCATCTCTACCGCGACATGGACCAGCGCCGCGAGGTTCCTGTCGTGGTCTATCACTCCCACACCGCGACCGAGGCGTACCCGTCCCGTACCGATGTCTCATACGCATCCGAGCCGGATGCGCACTACGTGCTGGTGTCCACCCGCGAGACCGGCTCCCTGGAGGGTCCGTACGAGCTGCGCTCGTTCCGGATCGTGGACGGCATCATCACCGAGGAGCCGGTGCAGGTCGTACCAGCCGGCAGCGCAGAGCCTTCCGGCGGCTGAGCCCGGTGCGCACGGAGTCCGGGGTCGGTTCGGAATAGCCCCGCCGTAGGCTGGGTTCGACCCCTCAGACGTCCGCGCTGACCGGCGCACCGCCCACCGACTGGAGCCCGCCGCCATGGCCATCGAGGTCCGCATCCCCACGATCCTGCGTCCGTACACCGGAGGCGAGAAGGCCGTCGAAGGCGCCGGGTCTACGGTCGGGGAGCTCATCACCGACCTCGAGAGCCGCCATCCCGGAATCCAGGACCGCATCGTGGACGAGAAGGGTCTGCGCCGGTTCGTCAACGTCTACCTCAACGACGAGGACGTCCGCTTCCTGGACGGGATCGGCACCGCTCTCACCGACGGCGACGTGGTCACGGTGCTTCCGGCCGTCGCCGGCGGCTGACCTCGGCCCTCACGATGCGTTTCGACTCCCTGCTCGCCTCCGTCGGGGGCACCCCGCTGGTGGGGTTGCCGCGGCTGTCGCCCTCGCCGGACGTTCGCCTGTGGGCCAAGCTGGAGGACCGCAACCCGACAGGCTCGGTCAAGGACCGGGCCGCGCTGGCGATGGTCGAGGTCGCGGAGAAGGACGGGTTGCTCCGCCCGGGCTGCACGATCCTGGAGGCGACGAGCGGGAACACCGGCATCTCCCTGGCGATGGTCGCGCGGCTACGCGGCTACCGCCTGGTCTGCGTCATGCCTGAGAACACCTCGATCGAGCGCAAGCAGATCCTGCAGATGTGGGGCGCGGAGATCGTGTCCTCACCGGCCGCCGGCGGTTCCAACGAAGCAGTGCGCGTCGCCAAGACCTTGGCGGAGGAGCACCCGGACTGGGTGATGCTGTACCAGTACGGCAACCCGGCCAACGCCGACGCCCACTACACCGGGACCGGCCCGGAGATTCTCACCGACCTGCCCACCATCACCCACTTCGTCGCGGGTCTGGGGACCACCGGCACGCTCATGGGGGTCGGACGCTACCTGCGAGAACGGGTGCCCGGCGTCGAGATCGTCGCGGCCGAGCCACGCTACGGCGAACTGGTCTACGGCCTGCGCAACCTCGACGAGGGCTTCGTACCCGAGCTGTACGACCCCAGCGTCCTCACGACGCGCTTCTCGGTGGGTCCGCGCGACGCGGTCCGCCGTACCCGTGAGCTGCTCGACGTCGAGGGAATCTTCGCGGGCATCTCGACCGGCGCGATCCTGCACGCCGCTCTGGGCATCGCCGCGAAGGCGCACCGGGCCGGCGAGCGCGCCGACATCGCGTTCATCGTGTGCGACGGGGGCTGGAAGTACCTCTCGACAGGGGCGTACGACGGAACCCTCGACGCCGCCGAGCATGCGCTCGACGGCCAGCTCTGGGCCTGACCCCCCAACTCCCAAGATCTTCCCTTTGGGGCGATCATGGGAGTGGAGCTGCGCGATCTGACCCGAAACAGCGATCTTGCGCTCCGCCCGAGCGATCCCGCTGCTCCGAGGCAGCGAGTCGGACGCAGTCTCTGCCGTCAAGATCACCACTCTTGGGAGCGCTCAAGATCGCCACTTCGGGTCAACGGACGCAGTTGAACTCCCATGATCTTCCCAAGGGGTGATCATGGGAGTGTCGGCGTGATGGGACATAGCGATGGCCGACAATGGCTGTCATGAGCCAGGACGCGCCGATCGGGATCTTCGACTCGGGCGTGGGGGGCCTCACCGTCGCGCGCGCGGTCCTCGACCAGCTGCCGCACGAACCGGTCCTCTACCTCGGTGACACGGCGCGGGCGCCGTACGGTCCTCGTCCCATCGGGGAGGTCCGGGCGTACGCCCTGGAGATGCTCGACGGCCTGGTCGAGCAGGGTGTCAAGGCACTGGTCATTGCGTGCAACTCCGCCAGCGCGGCGATGCTGCGCGATGCCCGCGAGCGCTACGACGTCCCGGTCGTGGAGGTGATCCACCCGGCGGTGCGCCGCGCCGCGCGGGTCACACGCAACCGGCGGGTCGGGGTCATCGGGACGGCGGCGACGGTCACCAGCGGTGCGTACGTCGATGCCTTCGCGGCTGCGCCTGACGTCGAGGTCGTCCAGCAGGCGTGTCCGCGCTTCGTCGAGTTCGTCGAGGCCGGCGTGACCGGCGGCGCGCAGCTCCAACGCGTCGCACACGACTACCTCGACCCGGTGCTGGCTCGCGGTGTTGACACGTTGGTGCTGGGCTGCACGCACTATCCGCTGCTGACAGGGGTCATCTCCTACGTCGCCGGTGATGACGTGACCTTGGTGTCGAGTGCGGAGGAGACGGCGAAGGACGTCTACCGGATGCTTGTCGCGCACGGGCTCGAACGCGACCCTGCCCGCGGCGAACCCGTCCATCGGTTCCTCGCGACCGGCGACCCAGACGCCTTCCAGGTGCTGGCGCGGCGCTTCCTCGGCCCCGAGGTCGGCCAGGTCGGCGTGAGCCCGGAGACGGTCGTGACCGGTAGATGAGGCTCACGGTGGTGGGCTGCGCCGGCTCGTTCCCCGGGCCTGACTCCGCGGCTTCCTGCTACCTGCTCGAGCACGACGGCCGCCGCGTCCTGCTAGACCTCGGCTCCGGTGCCCTGGGGCCATTGCAGCTCCACACCGGGCTCGAGCAGGTCGACGCCGTGGTCCTGTCCCATCTGCACCCGGACCACTGCCTGGACCTCACCGGCTACGACGTCGCACGCACCTACCACGGCCCCCAGCCGCCGCCGGAGCTGCTCGTGCTCGGTCCGGCCGGCACTGCGGGAAGGCTCAATAGAGCGTCCGAGGTGTCGGAGGGCTCGGCTCGGCACTCCAGCTTCACGATCCGCGACCACGTGCCGGTCGCGGAGGTCGGCCCGTTCCGGATCACCACAGTCGCTGTCGTACACCCGGTCCCGGCGTACGCGACGCGGGTCGAGGCAGGTGGGCGAACCGTGGTGTACAGCGGTGACACGGCTCCGACGCCGGCACTGGTCGAGCTGGCCAGGGGAGCAGACCTTGCGTTGTTCGAGGCCACCTGGTTCGAGGGCGACGACAACCCTCCCGGCCTACACCTGACCGGCGCGCAGGCCGGCCACCACGCCACCATCGCCGAGGTGGGTCGGCTCCTACTCACGCACCTGGTCCCGGGCCGGGACCCGGATCGCACCCGCCAGGAGGCGGCGACGCACTACTCCGGACAGCTTGCCCTGGCCGTGGCCGGGGCGTCGTACGACATCTGAGCTCCCGGCTAGGGTCTGCGTCGTGACGACGACACGATCAGATGGCCGCAGGGCCGACCAGCTGCGCCCCGTCAGCTTCGCGCGCGGCTGGCTCGACCACGCCGAGGGCTCGTGCCTGGTGGAGTTCGGGCGCACCCGCGTCCTGTGCGCCGCGTCCTTCACCGAGGGCGTCCCGCGCTGGCGCAAGGGGTCCGGTCAGGGCTGGGTCACCGGCGAATACGCGATGCTGCCCCGTGCGACCAACACCCGCTCGGACCGCGAGTCGGTCAAGGGCAGGCTCGGCGGTCGCACCCAGGAGATCTCCCGGCTCGTGGGGCGTTCGCTCCGGGCGGTCGTGGACACCAAGGCGCTGGGGGAGAACACGCTGGTGGTGGACTGCGACGTGCTGCAGGCCGACGGTGGCACTCGCACGGCCGCGATCACCGGTGCCTACGTCGCGATCGCCGACGCGATCACTTGGGCCCGCTCCCGCGGCTTGGTCAAAGCCGACGCGCAGCCGTTGCACGCCTCGGTGGCCGCGGTCAGTGTCGGCATCATCGACGGCGAGCCCAGGTTGGATCTGCACTACGACGACGACGTTCGAGCCGACACGGACATGAACGTGGTCATGACAGGTGACGGTCGTTACATCGAGGTGCAGGGCACGGCCGAGGGGGCGCCGTTCGACCGTGTCCTGCTCGACGAGCTGCTCTCGCTAGCGGCGCTCGGCTGTGCCGAGCTGACCCGGCTGCAGGCCGCGGCCCTGGCGCCGTGAATCCCCGCCTCATCTTGGCCAGCCGCAACGTGCTCAAGCTTGCCGAGATGCGGCGGATCCTGGCCGAGTCGGGGCTGTCGTACGACGTGCTCGGGCTCGACGAGCTGCCCGGCGGACTCGAGGTGCCCGACGTCGTGGAGTCGGGCGCGACTTTCGAGGCCAACGCACTCCTGAAGTCTCGGGCCGTCGCCGCGGCGACCGGGCTGCCCGCCGTGGCCGACGACTCCGGGCTCGCTGTCGACGCGCTCAACGGCATGCCCGGGATCTTCTCCGCGAGGTGGTCGGGGCGTCACGGGGACGACGCCGCCAACCTGAACCTGCTTCTGGGCCAGCTCGCGGACGTTCCGGACGAGCGGCTGGGGGCACGGTTCGTGTGCGCTGCCGCGGTTTCCAGACCCGACGGCGAGTCCCGAACGGTGATGGGGGAGATGGCCGGCTCCCTGGTGCGAGAACCCCGTGGTAGCAACGGTTTCGGCTACGACCCGATTTTCTTGCCCTCGGGCCTGACGCAGACCTCGGCACAGCTCAGCGCACCAGAGAAGGACGAGATCAGCCACCGTGGCAAGGCGCTCGTCGCTCTCGTGCGAGTACTGCGAGACCTGCCGGGGTGGGCGGGCGCGGCGGGCTGAGCCGTCGGGTCAGTCCACAGGGCGAACCGATACATCCCCGAGGTGGCGTCGACCAAGACGACGTAGTCACAACGGGGAGCGGCCGAGTTGCCCTGCCCGCCGGGCCGCGCGTCGAGGACGTCCCATGCCCGACTTCGACCCGGTGCTGTGCTGGTACCTCGTCACATGTCTGCCGCCGACCCCATTTCGTTGATCAAGGAATAGGTGGGGCCGCGGGTTCATGTGGTGGACCCCCTTTCGCGTCAGGTGACCGGGGCCCGGGATGCGCTCGAGGCGGTTGGCTCGGTAGCTGCCAGACCCTCGTCGGCGAGCAACTTGCGCCCGGCCTCGACAGTCTGTCGGTTGCGTACGGCGATCCAGACCAGTCCGATGACCAGCCAGAGGATCGTGATTAACGGTGCCCACCAACCAGCTCCGGTCGGCCAGGGATAGATGTTGCGGATCAATGTGTATCCAAGGACGATGATCGCCAGCACCGGGATGATGATGTCCCAGGCGCTAACACGGGAGTCGGTGCGTGACAGCCGCATCACACCGATCGTGGCCAGGATGTACACCACGAGCAGGATCAGCGTGCCGATGGTGCCCGACATCGAGAAGATCGCGAGTGTCGAGGTAGCTCCGGTGGCGCCGGTCGCCTCGATCCAGTTGTTCAGGTTTCCGCCGCGCAGTGCGACGATCCCGACGATCAGCAACAGGAGCATGGACAGCGACACGGCGAACGTGGCGTTGGTGGGGGTACCACGACCGGAGTGGACCTTGTCGAGCGCCCGAAATCCGACGCCGTCACGGCTCAGGGCGTACATGAGCCGGGACGATCCCACGCAGCACGCGAGCATGCAGGCGAATGCCGACACCATGGCGCCTATGGAGATTAGGTCACCGACCCAGGGCGTGACGTACGAAGCCCCGAGGTCCGCGACAAGGGCGCTGGAGCCGGTGAAGTTAGTCAGTCCCTTGTCGCTGGTACCGAAGCCCATGACCGTGACCGCGGTGACGAAGACGAAGTACACACCACCGAAGATCGCGACGCCGAGGATCGCCCGGGGGATCTGCTTGCGCGGCTCGCGGGTCTCCTCACCGAGGGTGGCGGCGGCCTCGAAACCGGCGAAGGACAGGAAGCCGAACACGACGCCTAGGAACAGCTCTGACGTGGGCGTACCCGATGGGACCTTGAACACCGACATGTCGACACCAAGGTGTCCCGGGCCGGACGAACCTAGCAGGTGGACGAGCACGAGCACCGTCACGATGAGGATCAGGCCGACGGTGACGGACTCGATCGACAGCAGGACCCGGGTGCCGTACTTCGCCGGCCACAAGGCCAGCAGGATCATTGGGATCAGCGCGACCACGCCGAGGGTGAAGGCAAGATTGTCGTTGGCGTCGCTGCCCGACCAACTTGCTATCAGCCCGGCGGCGAACCGGCCGAACGCCATCGAGGTGACGACACCGTAGAACATGTATGTGCCGGCCAGCGCCCACCCCGCAAGCACCCCGGCTCGCGGGCCGAGGGTCGCGCCGACGAATCCGTACACGCTGCCTGCATGGTTGAACTTCCGCGTCAGCCGCACGAACGTGTACGCCACGAGTAGGACGCCTACGGTCGCCAGCACGAATGCGAGCGGGACCGCCCGCCCCACGCTCGGCACTATCCCCTGCGGATTGATGTTGGCGGCCATCGACGGCGCCATCAGCGCCAGCGAGATGCCGATCGCCTCCCAGATGGACAGTTCGCGTCGCAGCTTGGCTGGGGCCTTGGTGGTGGTCATCCCAGCGCCTCCCTTGTGCTCGTTGTTCCGTGCATTGTCATACTGCTGAGCCCTCGTGGGTAGACAGGCGCGCCGTCCGTACCGAGCCGGCGTGACGATCCACTGCGAGGGTATGGCGGTTCGGCAGCACCGTCCCCCTGGACGCGGTCTCGTCCCGAATCCCCTGCGACCAGGCGCTCGTCACGCCGTCGCGGGTGTCCCATCGCAGCTCGAAGTAGTGTTCTGGCCGTTCGGGTTCGCGGTACTCCGGCTGTTCTGCGGCACAGACGACCAGGAGGTCCGACTGGGTCCACATCGCGTTGAGCGAGGGCCACCGGCAGCCCTCGAGCCCTTTGATCACGGCGGCGAAGGCGGCCGGGACCGAGTCGAGGCGGCGGCGCGCCGAGAGCACCGCCAAGAAGTACAGCTCGCTGTCGGTGGTTCCTTCGACGGTACGCAGCAGGTCGTCATCGACGAGGGCCCGCAGCCGGTCGAACTCCGGGATGCTGCCGTTGTGGATGAAGGCGACGTCGCCGCGTACGAACGGGTGGGTGTTCTCGATGCAGCGGGCGAGCGCTCCGGTGGCCCAGCGCAGGTGCACGATGCCGATGCTCGCCCGGTGCTCGGCGAGCATCGGGAGGAACTCCGAGGACTCGTGGGCAGGTACGGCCTCGCGCACGACCTGGGGTGCGGTGTCGCCGGCGTACCACGCGGCACCCCAGCCGTCCTCGTGCAGGTTCGACAGCTCCCGCAGCCGCTCCAGGTCCTCGCCGAGCACGTCCTGCGCGGAGCAGGGCACCTGCGCCGACCAGCCCAGCATGCGACACATGTCGTCCTCCGATCCTTTCCTTGAGGCTGTCAGTAGATATCGGCGGTCCGCGCCCGGACCGCTGCCTCACCGAGCGCCAGCGAGCGCGCGAATTCCGAACGCCGCAGCGCCAGGTGGGTCCGGGACAGCAGGTCTCCCATGGCTCCCATCAGGACCTCGTCGCGCTCGAGCAGGTCCAGCGCCTCGCCCTGCGTGGCCGGCAGCGGGCGCACCCCAGCCCGCGCCGCGTCGTCGCCGGTCAGCCGGGCCGGGTCGACCCGGGCTGGCTCCGGCAGCCGCAGGCCGCGCTGCAGTCCGTCGAGTCCGGCGGCGATCAGCGCACCCAGGACCAGGTGCGGGTTCGCGCTGGCGTCGCACGCCTTGATCTCGGCGTTCGTGCTCTGTTCCTCCTGACCGGCGAAGGCCGACGCGATCCGCAGTGGCGCCTCGCGGTTGTCGAAACCCCAGGCGATGAGGGCCCCGGCCCACATCGCTGGTGCCAGGCGGGCGTACGACAGGTACGACGGGCAGGTGATCGAGACCAGCGCCGGCAGGTGCTCGAGGACCCCGGCGAGGAACTGTTCTCCTAGCAGGGACAGCCCACCTTCGCGGTCCCGGTCGTACATCAGGTTGCTCTCGGCGGGCGGGTCCCACAGCGACAGATGCACGTGCATGCCGGAGCCGATCTGGTCCGGCCACGGCTTGGGCCCGAAGACGGCGAGCAGGCCGTGCGACTGCACGACGCCGCGTACGGTGTCGCGGAACCGTAGCTGCTGGTCGGCGGACGCGATGCCGTCGCTGTAACGGATCGAGATCTCCTGCTGGCCGACGCCGTACTCGTTGATCCACATCTCCGCGACCAGGCCCTGCGTACCGAGCGCCTCGACGACGTCCTCCATCACGTCGGCGGTGCGGTCCAGGCCGGCGGTCGAGTAGCACGGGCCGTTGCCATACGGCGTGATGCCGTCCGCGGTGCGCTCGGCGAGGTAGAACTCGTTCTCGAAGGCGGCCCGGATCACCAGCCCTTCGGCCAGCGCGGCGCAAATCATCCGGCGCGCGAAGGTACGCGGGCAGCAGTCCCACGGGCTCAGGTCGAGCGCTCGCTGGTCGACAAGCAACGTCGCCGTCCGACCGTGACGCCACGGCAGCCGGGTGTAGGTCGAGAGGTCCGGTACGAGACGGATCTCGCCAACCGGGGTGAGTCCGTCCACGTCGACAAGGTGCTCGTAGATGTCGAGGGCGTTCTGGGCCAAGGAGAGCCCGAGCCCGGAGCGCGCCTTGCCTGCGAGCCGTTCGGCGGGGATCGACTTCGCGTGGATGATGCCGACCGGGTCGCACCATACGAATCTGACCAGGCGCACGTCGTGTTCTGTGACGTCGGCGAGCAGCGCCGCCTCGTCGGCAACGCCCGGCGGGAACAGAGTCATGCGGGGTTCGGCAACCGGTAGACGCGCCGCGCGGTGCCGCTGGCGACCTGCCCCGCGATGGCCAGTGCCTGGTCCACCGACAGCTCATCGTCGTCCACAAGCTCGGACAGTACTCGGGTCATGGCGCGTCGCCACTGCAGAGCGCCGAGGTAGTGCAGTTCGGCCGGCCCCCATGCGTCGGAGGAGAACATCAGCTTGTGGAACGGCACGACCTCGAGGGTCTCGGCAACGACGGCGGGCGCGCGGGCGCCGACGTAGTTGAGCGCCTCGCCGACGTCCATCGACACGTACGTGAACATCCGGGAGAGGTAGGCGGCGTTGCGGTGGAACGGGTAGCAGTGCAGTAGCACGATCTCGGTCTTCGTGGGTTCGGCTGCTTTGATCAGGTCGGTCAGGCAGGTCGGGTCGGCCCGGGCAAGATGCAGGTCCGGGTCGCCCATACCGGTATGGAACTGAAGGGGCAGCCCGCGGTCAAGCGCTGCCCATACCAGGAACCGCAGCAGCACCGGGTCGTCTACCCGCCAGCGGCCGGTGCCCTCATCACGTCGCAGCCACGTCCCCGCCGCGTCCGCAACCTCGCGCGTTGTCGGTCGGTCGGGGGCGAGGTTAAGTCCATATCTATACGCCGCAACACTTTTCGTCCCGACGGCATGCACCGTGCGCTCGTGCAGCCACTGGGTGAAGGCGTCCGCGAAGCCCTCCGCGTTGGTGCCGGAGGCGGCGACCTCCTCGGCCGTCGTCTCCAGGCGGACCACCTCGTCGACCGCGACACCCGACGCCTGGCGCATGCCATCTAGCCCGTGGATCTCGCTGCCGCGGTACCCGGTGTCGAGCAGGTAGTGCGTGATCCCGCTCGCGTGCAGCATCCGCCGGGTGACCTCCTCGGCCCCAAGCGCGACGCGTCGGGAGAAATACGTGTCGGGGTGGGCATCGGGGGCGATGTCGAGCAGCGGTGCGCACCAGCGCCGCAGCGAGACGCCCAGCAGCGTGTCGAACCACGTGGTCCCGGGCGGGGCGGGTCGGTCGGTCTCCGCGATGTGACGAGAGAAGTCGGCGGTATCGAGAGGGTCGTCGCGCAGCGCGCCGTGGACGTGGTCGTCGACGAGGGGCAGGTCGGCTATGGCCTCGGCGAGCGCAGCGCGGCTGCTGGCCCGACCAGGTGCAGGTGACGCGGCATTCACATCGTCATTCGATCGACCGGGTCCTGGACTGTCAAGGACAGGTCCGGGTCGTGGCTCCTGCCTAGGGTGGGCCAGAATGCCGACCGGTGATCCTGCCGCTGCCCCGCGGCGGCGAACGACAGGAGACGTACGTGACCCGCGAGCCAGCCGTTGTCAGCGGACAGACCGATCCCGAGGCGATCGTCGAGCGGCTGCGGGCCGAGGGCGTGCTCGGTGTCACGATCGCGTATGTCGACAACAACGGCATCGCCCGCTCCCGGACGGTCCCGACCCCGGCGTTCGCCGCGGCGGCCCACCGAGGGGTCGGTGTGACGACGCTGTTCGCGGTGTTCGACAGCCGCGACGCCATCACGTTCGCCCACCCCGGCCTGGCGAACGCCTCCGGGGACGTCCGCCTGGTCCCGGTGCTGGACCGGCTGCTGCCGCGCCTTTCCGGCCAGCCACGCTTCGGCTGGGCCCCGGGGGTTCGCATCCAGGCCGACGGCAGTCCTTGGGCGTACGACGACCGTTCCGTGCTGGTCAGACAGGTAGACGCCGCCCGCGCCCTCGGCTACGAGTTCCGCGCTGGGTACGAGATCGAGTTCTTCCTCGGCCGGCTCGGTGAGGACCTCGGCCCCGCGCATGCGGGTCCGGCGTACGGGCCGAAGGCGACCCTCGAGGTCGACGAGTTCCTCGGCACCGCCCTTTCGGACCTGGCGGCCAACGGCGTCCCGGTGGCGCAGATCCACGCCGAGTACGGCTTGGCGCAACTCGAGCTGTCGATCGAGGCCAGCGATCCGCTCACCGCGGCCGACCACCAGGTCCTCGCCCGTCAGACCATCCACGCCGCGGCGCGACGGCACGGCCTGCGGGCGTCGTTCGCCCCGGTTGTGACGATGTCGTCCGCCGGCAACGGCTGGCACCTGCACACGAGCACGACAAAGGACGGCGTGCCGGTGCTGGACGGCGGGCCCGACGGTCCAGGTCCGCTGGGTCGTGCGTACATCGGTGGCCTGCTGCGCGAGTTGCCGGCCATCGCGGCGGTGACCGCACCGAGCGTCGGTTCCCGGTTGCGGTTGCGGCCGGGTTTCTTCGCTGGGGCGTACGCGGCCTGGGGCGTCGAGAACCGCGAGGCGCCGCTGCGCTACATCCCGACCAGCGAGTTCATGGGCGTCGGTCACGCGAACCTCGAGCTCAAGACGTCCGACGCCTCAGCGAACCCGTTCCTGGCTCTCGCGGTCGTCATCGCCGCCGCCGTCGCCGGGATGGAACAAGATGCCCCGCTGCCGGCGCCGGTCAGCTCGGACCCCGGTTCACTGTCCGACGCCGAACGCTCGGCAGCTGGCATCGTGGCACTGCCGGCCACCGAGGCCGAAGCGGCTGCCGCGCTCTCTGGATCCGCGCTGCTGCGCTCGGTACTGGGCGAGGACCTGTACGGCGCCTTCGCCGCCGTACGCGCCTCCGACGCAGCCTGGGCCGAGTCACTGGAACCCGAGGAGATCGCCGAGACGCTGCGCTGGCGCTACTAACTTCGCCTGTAGCACTGCATTTCGTGATCAACAAGAACGTTGCGCCGGTCGTCAGGTGGTGACGGCTGCCTCGGACTGGCTGGGTGGGCCGGCTGTCGGTGTCGACAGCGTGGCAGCGCGAGTGCGGCGCCGGCGCGGCCCGAGCTCAACAACGTACATCGCTGCGACCACGAGCAGCCCACCGATCGCAGCTCGCGGGCCCAGGACCTCCCCACCGAAGGCCACTGCGAACACGGCCGCCCAGACCGGCTCCATCGTCATCACGATGGCAGCGCGGGTCGGCGGGATGTGCGCCTGCGCCCAGCTCTGGACCACGAACGTGGCCGCCCCGGCCGCCAGCGCCATGTACATCAGGACCACCCAGTCACCACGGGTCGAAGGCAACGTGATCCCGCCCGGTGCCGCACCGATCGCGCACACGACGGTGATGACCGCCAGCTGAATGACTGCCAGGCCGTATGCGTTGCGGCTGCTGCTCCACCGGCCCAGCCCCAGGATCTGTCCGGCGAGGAAGACAGCGCCGAGCAGGGTGAGGGCTTCCCCGGGGCCGATCGAGAGCCCTTGCAGGGAAAGCAGGCCCAGACCCACCGTGGAAAGCGCGACCGCGGCCCACACCGCTTTCGTGAGCCGCATGCCCAGCACGAGCGCACCCAGCACGGGGGTGAGCACGACGTACATCCCGGTGACGAAGCCCGAGACCGCCGCCGAGGTGGTCTGCAGCCCGATGCCCTGCAACAGCTGAGCGAGCCCGCAGAACAGCCCGAGTGCCAAGCCTTGCCAGCGCTCCGCCTTGGTGAGCCGGGCCACCGACATCGGACGGATTGCCCACAGCACCAGAGTCGCGATCAGGAACCGTACCGCCAGGAAGTCCATGACTGGGGTGCGGGTGATGACGTCCTTGAGCATGAAGAACGTGGAGCCCCAGATGGCGGTCACGACCAAGAGCGCCAGGACCGCACGGGTCGACATCGACGAGCGCGACGCCGCGGTGGGAAGCGACAGGGGAGTGACCATGCCGCCATGTCATCACACGGCGCGTGACAGGCTGCACCCCATGCGTGAGTGCCCATGAGCATCCCCCGTCCGGACGCGACAGACGAGCGAATCCTCCGTCTGCTTGTGCGAAACGCCCGTGCCAGCTGGCGTGAGATCGGGGACCACGTGGGGCTCTCGGCCAACGCCGTCGCCCAGCGGGTACGCCGGCTGGAGCTGCAGGGGTGGATCCGGGCGTACACGATCGTGCTTGATCCCGCCCTCGACCAGGGCGCCAGCTACGCCGTCGTCCACCTGAAGATGACACTGGAGTCCGACGACGACGAGGTGGAGCGCGCGATGGCGGCCATGCCCCAGGTCGAGGAGATCCTGGACCTTGCCGGCCCAGTCGACTACCAGGTGCGCATCCGGTACCGCTCCCAGCCCGAGCTGGCTGAGGCGGTACGCGCGCTGCGGGACCTGCCCGGCGTCACCCGGATCGAGACCCGCGCGGTACTAAGAGACGTCCTCACCCGCTAGCCCTGCCCCCAACTGCCTTGATCTTCCCTTTGGGACGATCAAGGCAGTTGAACTGCGCGATCTGACCCCAACGGTGTCCGATTCAGGCAGAACTGCCGCGCAGTCGCGTTGGCAGCAGCCGCTCGACGCCGACGGCGCTCGTCGTCCGCTCCGGCAGACTAGCGATTGTGCGTCGGCATACGCCGGAGGAGGTGAGCCGGGGACGGTTAACCGGTGATGGCGCGCCCGGTGACGTACGCGATGGCCTCGTCGAGGTCCTTCGCGGTCCAGTTCGGGTCCGCGGCCGAGTTCTGGTTCGCGATGCCTTCAGAGGACAGGAACTTCTGCAGGGTCGCTGGCAGCGCGGCGCCGGCGACATTGGGAGCGGCGTCGACCAGCCACTTGATGTGACCGTCCGGGCCGAGCACATAGACGATGTTCTGGTGCTCGATGTCGTACGTCAGGGGCTTCCCGGTCAGCCAGTCCTTGGCGTGGTCCCCAGCGGGATTGGGCGCCTGTTCGTAATTGAGGTGGAACGCACTCCAGAAGGCTGCGATCTCAGGGGCGCTGCCGCGAAGGAAATCCCAGTTCGGCTGCGCTCCGTAGAGCTTCTGGTAGGCCGTGAGGTGCGCCAGGTCGTCGCGGCCGGGATCGACCGTCACCTCCAGGAACACCACTTGCTCGCTGAGACCCGATCGGTTCACCGCGGCCACCGACTGCCCGAAGTTCGCGCTGATCAGCGGGCAGATCTCCTGGCACTGGGTCAGGGAGGGTGAGATGACGACGGTCTTGCCCACCAGGGACGACAGGGGCACGGCCTTCCCGTCCTGGTTCACCAGCGGCAGCGCCTGTACTGCCGCTGGCACCGTGAGGTCCAGCACGGTGCCGTTCGTGGGTACAGGTTCCGAGGATGAGGTGGTCGGGCTCGTGATCGACACGATCTCGTTGCTCGCGCTGGTCGACGCCGAGCAGGCGGCGAGCGGGAGTGTGACAGTCGCCGCCAGTGCCACGAGGGTGCGCGCCCTGAGTCCGCATCGGGTCCGAGTGGTTCTGCTCACGCCTGCCGCTCTCCCGTGGGTTGGCGGGCCCGGTGACTGCGCTGTTGCGCCGACCCTGGGCCCGGTGGTGCCGTACCGTCCGATCGGGCGGTACGGCGGCTCTCACCGTACGTGAGCCCAGTGGAGGGGTAAGGCACCGGTGGCAAGACGATCCGGCCCTCGCTTCAGATGGTGGAGCGGCGGCGGTGGTGCGGCTTGCGGGCCAGGTAGCCGACCACGGCGATCTCGGCGCCAAACAGCAGCCCGTCCCGCGCGAACCCGCGGGCCTGCTCGGGCGTCGCCTTGAGGAAGCCAGGCTCGCCGACGGCCTGAATGGCCTCGTACGCGGGGCTGCTGGACGCGAGCGCATGAGCCGAAGGACTCCGGGTCTTCGAACTCGTTGGCGAACGGTACGTCGACCCGCTCGATGTCCACGAACCCATGCCCGGAGCAGGTCCTCGCCAACCGGCTGCCGACGCCGCCCTGCCCGTCGTTCCGCCGCAAATTGGGAGCGGCAGTAGCGGGCACGCGGCCGCTGCCGGTTCGGGCGTAGCTGGTGTCTGTCGTGGCCGCGCGTACGGCCCGCTGGTGCTTCGTTGCCTCTGGCCATCCGTCCCACGTCGTCAGGGGTGCCGGGACGGCGCGGTCTGTCCCTGAGCCGCCCGCTCCTATGTCGTTCCCGAGATGCAGCGGGCCACCCCTGGGATCCGGACCTTGCCGTCCTTCTCGTAGTCGCGTGTGTTGGCGACGACTTTCGCGCCGATCCGCTCACGGGTGGGTATGTCGACCTGTTCGAGCGCAACCACCGCAGATGAAACGTGCTCGCTGATCATCTCCCAATACTGCGCCGGTGATGTCGTCACAAGCTCGACGCACACGTCCCACTCGACAATGTCATGCATCCCGGCGGCCTCGTAGAGGCCACTGACGTATCCCGTTGCCGCGCAACGGAACATACCCGGACCATCTGGGTCGTCGGTTGGTGCAACATCCACCTCGGATGCGATGGCCTGCATCACGATCGAGGTCCACGGGTTCCCCTCGGGTCTGATCCAGACCGAGGAGCACACCCGTCCCCCGGGCTTGAGCACTCGGACGAACTCGGTCGTCGCTTTCGCCACGTCGGGGAAGAACATGTACCCAAATCGCACGGAGACCGTGTCGAATGTGGCGTCGCCGAACGGCAGATCGTCTGCGCTGCAAACCTTCGTCTCGATATTAGCGAAGCCCAGCGCGTCGGCTCGTCGAGAAGCTACCTCCAGCATCTCCGGTGCGAGATCGGTCAGGACGACGCGCCCCTTGGGTGAGAGTCGGGCGATACTCAGACCAGGCTCACCCGTGCCTGAGGCGATGTCGAGATGCTGGTGACCTTCAGCTATGCCGAGGCTCTCGATGATCGCCGTACCGACAGGACCCAACTGATCGCGGATAACAGCGTCCCACTTGTCCCAGCCGGTCGCGCATCTGGACCACGTCGCTCGCTGAGCGTTCCTGATCTCATCAGGGCTCGGCATCGACCCTCCCGACATCGACAGCATCTCACCTGAGCAAGAAGGCAACTTCCATCCGTGAGTGCATCGTGGCAGTCCATCGGCGCCCGGCCCATAGGCATCACAGAAACACCAGAGCGCCTGAACTGCGAACCGCACCGATAGCCGGTTCTTGTGCGCCCAGTGTCAGCGCATCGAACCGCAGATTCTTCCCGGCCCCCAGCACGTACTCTCACCGGCGCGCTTCGCACGTGCCGCAAACGGACACTTGAGGGCCGTGACTGCAGGCCGGAGGTGAGCCGGCGTGATTGGCGCTTTTGCCATCGGTGTGACATCGAGAGGCCTCAGTCCTGATTTGTCAACGTGAGAAGACAACGTGAAGCGCTCTGACCTGCAGTGATGCTGGTGTGGAAGGGGGGACTTGAACCCCCACGTCCTTTCGGACACCAGATCCTAAGACCGTCCGTGGCCGTGCAGGGTTCGCCATAGTGACCTATTTTGTGCTCAGCAGTCTGGCAATCGACCGCCTGATGCCGCTTCATTTCGGCCGATATTGGCTGGCTTGTGACATCGCGTGTGACATCGGGCTCCGACCAGTCACGGATGCTAGCCCCTCTGCCGGACGCCGGTCTAACCGGGAACTCACACTCCCCAAATTCGCAATAGCCGAACCCGCCACGCTCGCTCGGGGGTCTTCCGGGCGCTACTCCGACTGTCTCAGTGCGCTCGATCCGGCTCGAAGCGGTAGCCGAGGCCTCTGACTGTGACCAGGTGCTTCGGGTTGCCCGGGTCAGGTTCGATCTTCGCGCGGAGTCGCTTGACATGGACGTCGAGGGTCTTGCCGTCGCCGAC